>DORI01000226.1 GCA_003512365.1 Crocinitomicaceae bacterium
TCGGGTAAAAGGGCGACATTATGGACTCCATTCGCAGGTGGTATTTTTGATCAATATGAAGAATAAGCATCTCTTTTTTAGCTTATTTCTATGCTGCTTTGTGCAAGCTTTTTATTCTCAAAACCATTATGTTATTTTTATCAATGGCTACCGAGGGATAAATATAGATGACTATAAAACAGACGGAAGAATAATTGACCCAAAAATAAAGACTTCGGTACATTATGACTCAGGTTTTAAAAGCGACGAATGGATTATTGGTTATTGGAGGCCTCGGAATCTATATTTTGATGACACTATTCTGTCTAGGTATAAGAATGCATATCCTTTGTATATTGATGGTCATCATCCAATAAGTAGTTCCGTGCATCGAAATAAAAAAAGATTAGTTGCAAGCTATTTAAAATCACGAATTTTCTTTTTTTGTCGCAATCCAAAAGGAATTTTGTTCAGAAAATCATCTGATGATGGTTTTAATCTTAGAGTTGAAAATGGTAACAAAATCGGTCAAAAATTGAAGGAAAACTATTTTATTCAAAACGACACCAAAATAACCTTGGTTTGTCATAGTATGGGATTTGCCGTTGCTTTGGGTATTTGCGATATCTTAAGAGATAGTGTAGAATTTAAAGATTTTATTATCCTTTCTCCCGAGGGAGCTGATAACGCGCGTTTCGACTGGACCAAATTTCAGCATGTTTGGCATTATTCCTCATCATGGAAAAACAATCGTTACCGATTGGTCTGTCGACAAGATGGAATTGCACCTCAAGTTCCGATTCACGGGTTGAAAAACAATGAAACAGAAGGGATAATTGGAGTTCCATCACGTTCAAGAAATGTCAAACTTGGATTTTACAAAAGCCATCACCTCTCCTTTTATAATTGGTTTTTTGATATTAAAAAGGGGGAGCGCGGTTATTTTGGCGACTATTAACCTCTACTTATTGAAAACTGTTAATAATCCTTGTGAATCTTCCTGTCTAAGGTTTTAATTTTACCTTATGATAGAAAAATCGGTCGATTTAAAAAGTTATAACACCTTTGGAATATCTGCATTGTGTAATGAATTTGCAACATTTTCTTCTCACGATGAGATTTCTGAATTATTAGTGCAAAAAGAATCAAAAGAACTTCTTGTACTTGGTGGAGGAAGCAATGTCTTGTTCACAAAGAATTTTCAAGGTATTGTTTTAAAAAATGAAATAAAAGGAGTTTCGTTAATTTCAGAAACTGAAAATGAAGTGATAGTTCAATGCGGAGCGGGTGAGCAATGGCACTCTTTCGTTCTTCGAATGATCGAAAAAAATTATGCGGGAATAGAAAATCTATCCCTCATTCCAGGAAGTGTAGGTGCAAGTCCTATGCAGAACATTGGCGCTTATGGAGTAGAAATTAAGGATGTTTTCCATTCATTAGAGGCATTTCATATCCCAACGGGTGAAATACATACTTTTGATGCAAAAGATTGTGCTTTCGGCTACCGAGAAAGTATTTTTAAACGTGCACTAAAAAATCAATACATCATTACTTCGGTGTCCCTTCAATTAGCAAAAAACGGAAAAGTAAATACATCTTATGGTGCAATTGAATCAGAATTAGCAAAAATGAACGTATCTAATCCTACCATTCGTGACATTAGTAATGCCGTCATTGCAATAAGATCTTCAAAGCTACCTGATCCAAAAAAACTTGGTAATGCTGGGTCATTTTTTAAAAACCCTGTAATTCAAAAAACACAACTTGAAAAAGTACTATCAATTTATCCAGATGCTCCAAATTACCCGGCAGGGAACGAGCACGTGAAAATTGCTGCTGGATGGCTTATTGAAAAAAGCGGTTGGAAAGGTAAGAATATCGGGACATGTGGTGTACATTCACTGCAGGCACTTGTTTTAGTTAATTATGGCGGAAGTACCGGTCAAGAAGTGTTACATCTTTCGACTCAGATCATTCAGGATGTAAAAAACATCTTTGGAATTGAATTAGAAAGAGAAGTCAATATTATTTAAGGTCTTCATTATATGATTACCTTTGTTCAACAAGGATTTACAAATGAAAATTTCTTATAATTGGTTAAAAGAGTTCGTCGACTTTTCGTTCACACCAGAAGAATTGTCTGAAATTCTAACAAATACAGGCCTCGAGGTAGAAGGTATTGAAAAAATTGAAGCCATAAAAGGTGGATTAGCAGGCGTTATTGTTGGCGAAGTGATGAGTTGCACTAAACATCCTGATGCCGACAAACTGAATGTAACAGAGGTATTTACGGGTAGTGAAACTCTTCAAATAGTTTGTGGAGCACCAAATGTTGCAAAAGGACAAAAGGTACTGGTAGCCACTGTTGGTTGTACCCTGTACCCTACACCTGAGGAACCTTTTACCATCAAGAAAGCCAAAATCCGTGGTGTAGAATCTAATGGCATGATTTGCGCTGAGGATGAGCTAGGGATCGGCAAAGATCATAACGGAATAATGGTCTTACCTATTGAAACTCAACCCGGGACCTTAGCTTCTTCTTATTTCAACTTTTCGGATGATTATATTTTCGAAATCGGATTGACACCTAACCGAGCAGATGCAATGGGACATATTGGCGTCGCGCGAGATATTGCCGCTTATCAATCTTTTCATTTTAAGAAAAAAAGTAGCGTAAAAAATCCAAATTCCGATAAGGTTAGTTTCCCACCAATTAGCGATGAACTTAAAACTTCCATATTAGATGATAATTGTCTACGTTACATAGGGGTTAAAATTTCTGGAATTACGGTTTCTCCCTCTCCCGAATGGTTGCAGCAAAGATTACGTTCCATCGGTGTAACCCCAATAAACAACATAGTTGATGTTACCAATTACGTGATGCGTGAATTAGGAACACCCCTTCATGCATTCGACGCAAAAAAAGTGGGCAACAAAATAGTCGTTAGATCTGCTAATCAAAATGAAACTTTAATAACTTTAGACAAAATCCAGAGAACTTTTAAAGGGGGTGAATTGGTGATATGTGATGAAAATTCGCCGGTATGCATTGCTGGTGTATTGGGTGGTTTTGATAGCGGAGTGTCTCAGAATACTAAGGATATATTTCTTGAATCTGCTG
>DORI01000014.1:0-4264 GCA_003512365.1 Crocinitomicaceae bacterium
TAATGCTCAAGATCACAATGGTCAAATTATGGTAGTTGAGGGCCCTAACAAGGAAAAAAGTAAGAAACCCGTAATTATGTCTATTCGTGGGATTTTTGGAATCATAGAACCGCGTTTTTTCGCAGATCCAAGAAAATGGATGTGTACAGGAATTTTCAATTTAGAATCTGAAAAAATTAGTAAAGTAGATGTATCATTCTCAGAAGAAAATTATCGCAATTTTTCAATTGAAAATTTTGGATCTAATTTCAGCGTGAAATCTAAAGGAATTGCTCTCAGCGCTGTTGACACCTCGAACGTAATTCGTTATTTGCAAAAGTATAAAAGAGTGAATTTTGAATCTGCTAATTACGAATTAAATAAAGTACAATGCGACAGTTTATTAAAGGCGGTTCCATTCTGCACACTTTCCTTGACCGAAAAAGGCAAACAATCGCCAGTTGTTCTCAAGATGCATCGAATTCGCGTAAATGAACCCCAAGAAAATGAATTCGGTGAATTAGTGAATATGGATATGAATAAATTTTGGTGTGTTCTGCCTTCTAAAGAAATTGTAAAATGTCAATATTTCGTATTTAATCATTTGATTTTAGGAGATGTGTATTTTCCAGCATTATCCTCACAATTCCCGAAACAAAACATAAAGAAGTTGGTTCCCTCAACTAAAAAGACGAAATAACTCTTATTCGTAACTTTTTATTCTTCTGTTCGAATAAGTCTAGATGATATTTCTCAGAATTGTAGAAAAGCTTAAAAAGAATTGGAAACTTCTGTTAAGTCCTCTCTTATTCTTTGTAACGGATTTTATTTATCGATTTCAACAATTGAAAGAATTCGATTCTTTTCAGCTTATTTTCTACTGTATTTCTGTTTGTCTTTCTTTTAGTTACTTCATTTTTATATTTCTTTTACTCCGAAGTATAAATCATAAACCTTGGTTATTTTACCTAATTTTTTTTCTAATTGGCCCTTTGTGGTTATTTTCTTTCTTTGGATCCTTTCAATTCGAGTCTATGAATGGAATCTTCCCAAATTACCATACCTTTTTATTTATTAGGGAAGAACCTTATAGCGCTTGGACATTAGCTACTTACACTTTAAATTTATCAGTTTCTTTAATATTATTAGCTGTGATAATTGGTATTGGATTTTTATTACGAAAATTTATTCAATCATCTATTCCATTAATCTCAAACCGAAAATTACTCGTTTATAGTGTTATACAGTTAATCGCTTTCGAAACAGTTAGTGTTTTTCAACCTAAGTTCGATCAATGCGCAATTGCAGATGTTAATTTTGCCATGAATATTCAGCGTGCCGTATTTGATTTCTCTGATTACTCAAGACCCGGAGGTGGACTAAAGGAGAGGGAAATTCCTAAAATTGAGCCTACCCTTACACCAAAGAATTTCAATGTTTTAGTTGTAATATTTGAATCAGCGAGAAAGAGAAGTATGGGACTATATAATAAGGAACTGTCAACTACTCCTTTCTTAAATGAATTCGAAAAAAAATACGCAAGTAATTTTTATAAATTTTTAGAGCCCAAAACAATTGCAACATCTACCATGCTTGCGGTTCCTGCAATTCTAAATGGGATAGGTCCGTATCAAGACAAATCGCTTATGTTCAGTCAACCGTTGATATGGGAATATGCCAAAGCTTTGAACTATAAAACATTTTTTATGTCGTCTCATCAACTTAGCATGTTTGCTTTTGATGACTTTTATGACCAAACTTCACTTGACTTTTATTATCATCAGGAAAATTCGGGTAATCCATTATTCAATGAATTAGGAATGGACGACAAATTTGCAACCGAGCAACTCACAAAAAAATTAAGTGAATATAAGGATGAGCGTTTTTTTGGTGTAATTCAATATAACACGACCCATTACCCGTATACTGTTCCCGAGGAATTTATGAACTGGGGTGACGAAACAATAATGGATGAATATTATAATGCCATGTATTATCAGGATCAATTGTTAAGTAGAGTGATAAGTCAAATGGAAAAAGAGAATCTTATGTCTAATACAATTATTCTCTTTGTAAGTGATCATTCTGAAGCCATTGAAGAACATAAAAACATAGGCCATTTAGAGACGAATTATATTGAAACACTGGACATTCCAATGATGTTATACGTTCCAGATGGCACATTAAAAAATGAGGAATTGAATTCGATTAAACTAAACCTTGGAAATCTCACCTCTAATATAGACGTAACACCCACAATTTTTGATTTATTAGATTTAGAAAAAAACAAGAAATTTGCTCCTTACAGTAAAAATTTCACTGGCTACAGTTTATTGCAACCTGTTCCTGAAAACCGGTATGTAATCACCTTTAATTCTAATACTTATGCCAATTTCAATACTGGGATTTCAATTTTAAATCAGAAATGGCATTATTTATATAGGACCAATATTGTTCCAAATAGAGAAGAATTATACTTTTGGAAATCAGATCCTTTAGAAGCGCAAGACTATCTTTTTATGATGCCTTCCAACATCAGAAAAGACATCGCTCTTGAATTTGAAAAATACCCCGAGTCTGCACGATTTGGACCGTTGGTAAGGGAAGGTATTAACAGAAAAAAATAATCCTATTCATTCTTCCAACTTCCAGCATTCTTGATGTATGGAACACCAGCATTCCGTAATTTATTCATTATTTCATTCAAAGAATCTTTAATTCGTGTATACTGTTGAGTTGCATCAACCAGTTCTAACTCTACTATTGACTTATTTGCTCGGTGGGTTTTTGTAACACCCGTGGTATTATCATAAAGTTGATATTCCAGCATTCCAAAACGAGAAGAAAGCGATGGAGCTGTTTCAAATTCACGAGAAGACTTTATGTTGTCACCGTATACCAAGGTATTCAATTGACGATAATCTTCTTTTAATTTTTGTATGTTTCCTGAAAGTTCCAATGGAACATTTGTCGCATCCACAATCACCTTACTCAATTGATTGATTTGATCCTTTGATTCAGCCATTTGAGTTGTCAAAATACCGATTTTTCTGTTCAACTCACGAACTTCTTCTCTAAAAATAAATAATTCCTCAGGATTTTTTGCAAGCAGCGTTTGGTTATTTAATCCTTTGACTTGGAAGGAAGATTTTTCAATTAAAAGTTCTGATTTTTGCTCATTTGGGTTAACATAGTAAACGCTTAAAAAATAGGTTCCTGGTGTAACGAGTAATCCACTTCCTCCGCTACCAATTGGGTTGGTGGATTGTGTTCTCAAATTCCAATTGAACATGTTAACTCCTTTTGACGGAGCACTAGTAGTTCTTTTAATTTCTTTTCCTGACGCATCTACAATAGACCAAACTAAATAAGGACTTGTTTCAAGTTCCTCTTTTGCCAAGTCATTGAAAGTAGGATAAAAAACATCCTTCTTTGCTTTTTCTAATTCCTTTTCTTTCTCTTGTCGCTTATCTTTTAAGGACTTCCAAGATTCATTAAAATGTAAATAAAAGGTCGCACCAAAACTCGGGTTTTTAGAGGACCACATGTTGTGACCTTGAAATCCTGTACCTTCCAATCCAAGAGGATCCATTGGTACATACAACAAAGCTTCTTTTATTTGGAACAAATGTGCTCGTTTATCCAACGTTTCCTTCTTTAGCTCTCGTAACATCGAATAATTATCTAAGACATAAAATCCGCGTCCAAAAGTTGCTGCAACCAAGTCATTCTCTCGTTTTTGAATGTCTAAATCGTAAACAGCTATTGTCGGAAGCCCAGTTAATTTAGTCCAGTTTTGACCTCCATCTGTGGAGAAAAAAGCACCAAATTCAGTTCCTACAAACAGAAGATTAGGATCTATATGATCTTGTTTGATACAATAAACATTTCCTCTTTCCGGTAAATTTGAAGCAATAGAAACCCACGATTTTCCTTTATCCATTGATTTCAATAAATAAGGCTTGAAATCACCGTTTCGTTGTGAATTAAATGCGGCAAACACCACGTTCTCGTCATGAGAGGATGCGGTCAACATATTGACGCGTGTTTGAACAGGAACCCCAGGAAATTGTTCGATTTTCGTCCATGTCCCGCCATCATTTTCAGAAACTTGGATCAGGCCATCATCCGTTCCAACATACAAAAGTCCTTTTTTCTTTGGCGATTCATCCAAAGCCACTACATTTCCATAAATTGTTGTAGAGGCATTTTTCATAACGGCATCAATCGTCCAAACCTGTCCCATCACTTTTAACTTATTTCTGTCTAATTGACGTGTTAAATC
>DORI01000014.1:4287-5755 GCA_003512365.1 Crocinitomicaceae bacterium
TAAATCTGGAGATATCGTAGACCAATCATCACCCCTATTATTCGACTTAAAGAGTTTATTTGCTGCAAAATAAAGCACAGATGGATCATGAGAGGAAACTATGAGTGGAGCATCCCAATTCCAACGGTAAGGATCCTCACCTTTTCCTGGCATCGGTTGTATGGGAACTTTTTCACCTGAAACTTTGTCGTAACGAACCAACCAACCATATTGAGCTTGAGCATAGGCAATCGATGGATTTGACCAATCACAAGCAGACTCAAATCCATCCCCACCATTTGTAATGTACCAATCTGAATTTAAAATCCCCGCCACGTTTGTGGTTGCCGCAGGTCCTCCCATTGAGTTATTATCTTGCGTTCCACCATAAATATTATAAAAAGGTGTTGCGTTATCGGTAGTAACCTTATAAAATTGAATAATTGGAAGATTGCTGTAATACTTCCATTCTTTCGCATGGGTATAAGTTTCATATACTCCCCCATCGCAACCTACAATCCAATGATCGGTATTATCAGGATCAATCCAAATGGCGTGGTTGTCCACGTGTTTATTTGATTCACCTGTCATTACGAAAGTTTTACCAGCATCCTCACTGTGGTGTAAATAAGTATCCATTGCAAATACTTTCTTTTTATTTAACGGATCAATCATAATTTCTTGGTAATAATTGCCGCTTGTATTGAAATCCCCTTGCATCGACCAGCTTTCACCTTTATTTGTAGATAGGTATACTCCAGCTTTACCATAACGAGCTTCTACAATTGCATACACAAAATTTGGATCGGACGGCGCAACAGCAATACCAACACGTCCCATATCTTGCTTTGGTAATCCTGCTGAAATTTCTCTCCATGTCTTTCCTCCATCTGTAGACTTATAAAGAGTGGATTCGGGTCCACCTCCGATATATGTCCATTCATGTCTTCTTCGTTGATGAGCCGATGCATATAAGACCATAGGATTTTCAGGGTCAATTGCTATTTCTGCTATTCCTGTTTCTTCCGAAACGAATAAAGTTCGTTCCCAAGTTTTTCCGCCGTCGGTAGTTTTGTATACTCCACGTTCGCCACCGCTGCTCCAAAGTGGCCCATATGCCGCTACCCAAACTGTATTTTCATCTGTCGGGTGAATAATAATATTTCCAATGTGTTCAGACGTTTTTAATCCCATGTTCACGAAAGATTTTCCACCATCCAAAGATTTGTAAACACCATCTCCGTAGGCAACAGATCGCTGATTATTGTTTTCACCTGTCCCAACCCAAACAGTATTCGGATTTGAAGGAGCTAATTCAACACAAGCAATGGAATAAGAGCCATAATTGTCAAAAATTGGTGAAAAAGTAATGCCGTGATTCGTTGTATACCATAAACCACCTGAAGCTGCTGCCACAAACCATTTATCCTTATTTTTTGGGTGAACCGCAATGTCTGCAACCCTTCCGGAAGTTAATGCCGGACCCATG
>DORI01000174.1:0-5105 GCA_003512365.1 Crocinitomicaceae bacterium
CGATTTTTATTTTAGCAACAACTGAGAAACACAAAATAATTCCTACTATTCTTTCGCGATGCCAAATATTTGATTTTAATCGAATAAAGGTGCAAGATATTTCAGAACATCTCGCGTTAATCGCATCCAAGGAGGGAGTTTCTGCAGATCCTGAATCGCTGCATTTAATTGCCATGAAAGCAGATGGCGCGTTGCGAGATGCATTGAGTATTTTCGATCAAATGGTGACATTTAGTGGAAATAACCTCACCTACAAAAGTACTTCAGAGAACTTAAACATTCTAGATTACGAATATTATTTCAAAATTGTAGAAGCCGCTGAAAAAGAGGACATACCCATGGCCTTACTCATTCTTCACGATATTTATGATAAAGGATTTGATGGTCATAATTTTGCAATAGGTCTTGCCGATCATTATAGGAATTTATTGGTATGTAAAGATGTACGAACAAGTTCCTTATTAGAAGTTCCGGAGACCATTCAACGAAAATTCGAAGAACAAGCAAAGCGAGTTGAAAGTTCAGTTATTTTGAGAGCTCTTCACGTTTTAAGTAAAACTGATGTTCAATATAAATCTTCAAAAAATCCGAGGCTTCTGTTAGAAGTTTCGCTCATGCAACTCTGTTCCTTGAAACAAGAGCACGAAAAAAAAAATCCCTAACGGACCACATTGATATTTTACCATCACCAGTTGATTCGCTTCGAAAATCAACTCTAAAAAAACCAATTGAATCTTCTGTAAAGCAAGAAACAAAGCCATCGGTAATTGTCGAACAAAAAACACTTTCAACTCCAACGGGAAATGTGACGCAAAGTCATATCTCTATTAAAAAAGTTCTAGAGGACCACAAGAAACAAGGTGAATTAGTTCCTGAAAAAGAGTTGCCCAGAGATTTTATAATTCTAGAGCAATTTAAAATGTATTGGAAACAATTTGCTTATCAGCTTAAAGATAACGGAATGGAAACCTTCCATCATGCCTTGATTAAACGAGACCCTTTGGTGATAAACGATGAACTTTATGCGATAGTTGTGGATAATCAAGTTCAAGTAGATTATATTCAGCCATTACTTGGTGATTTTATTAGTTTTCTTCGTGAAAAGGTGAACAATTTTTCTTTAGAAGTTAAACTTCAAATCAGTGATAAACCGGACGAGGAAGTAAAATACCTTACCGGAAAAGATAAATTTGCGGCAATGGCAAGAAAAAATCCAAACCTTCATGTCCTTAAATCGTTATTTAATTTGGATATAGACTTTTAGGATGTTTAAAGAGGTTATTTATTTACCTGGTTCACAAGAAATTGAAATAGCTTCTTTCATTAAGGAATACCAGAATAATAGTTCCGAGTTCTCATTTTTTACCTCCGGATCAACCGGCACTCCAAAAAAATTAATTTTCTCTAAAGATCAGTTGGATGTTTCAGCCAAAAAATCCATTACTTATTTTCAATTAGATGAATCTCACACCTTTTATTTGTGTTTGGATATCAACACAGTAGCTGCAAAAATGTTAATTGTAAGAGCTTATTTGTGTGGTGCTAGCTTGATCTGCGGACCAGTAAAAAAAGAAATTAATTTACCCAAGGAGGTAAAAATAGATTTTATTTCATTGGTTCCAATACAATTAAAATTCCTTATTGAAAAAAACATTGAGTCACTTCGAAAATCTAAAATTCTTATTGGCGGTGCATCTATCTCTACCGAACTAATAAATCAAATTGTTTCTTTAGATTTGAACTGCTTCCAATCGTTCGGAATGACAGAAACTCTTTCTCATGTGGCCTTGCGGAAAATCTCCTTTCCAGCCTTACCTTATCAGGCTTTATCGAATATACGTTTTAGTATTTCCGACACTTGCTTGATCATTCATTATCCCGAATTACAAGATACACCAATTGTTACCAACGATGAAATTTTACTAATCGACGAGCAACATTTTCACTGGAAAGGAAGAAGGGATTTTGTAGTGAATTCAGGCGGTGTTAAACTTCACCCTGCAGATATTGAAGATAGAATTTACGAAAATTCAGGTCTAAAAACACTGTTGTTTGGAATTTCCGATAACGAATTAGGTGAAAAATTAGTCATGTTAGTGCTCACAAATAATTCAATTAACTTACAAAAAAGTGACTTTCCATTTCTATTACCATTTGAAATTCCAAAACAATACCAATGTGTTGCGTCTTTTTTTTACCTTCCAAATGAGAAAACAGACCGGATAAAAACACAATTAGCTATCAAAGAAAATGAGTGGAGAACGCTATTATAAGTTATTTGGATTGACTCACGATGCCAGTGAAGATGAAATAAAAGCTGCCTACAAAAAATTAGCTAAAATTCATCATCCGGATAAAAGTAAATCTCCCAAAGCCGTTGAGAAATTTCAAGAAATTCTAGAAGCTTACACCTATTTGCTTCAACAATTCAAAAGAAATGATAACGCTATAGAACATACCAATGACAACGAGCAAAATATAGAAGATCAGGAGGATATCGACGAATGGACAGCATATAGGCAAAAAGCATGGAAACACTACCAAGAGAAAAAGAAAAAACAAGAACTCGAACTTGAAAATTGGTATGTTAAATTGCGCTCCGGTTGGAACAGAAAGTTTTTTTTAGGAATTGTGGTGCTATCAAGTACCTTAAACCTGCTTTTGACCATTGACTATTTCTTACCTGCAAAAATAGAAGATGACCGAGTAGCGCATTATTCAGAGATTTTATACAAGAGTATGGATAATCATCCGGTTAGTGTGATCGAAACTGAAAATAACAGAACGCTTTGGTTGAATAATTTTAACAATGCATATTTTAATCGAAGTCCCTTTATAAAAATTCAAGTTACCCCAATTTTACACCACCCTGTCGAAGTATTAATTACTTCCGATTATAGAATTTACCATGTACCCGTGCACTTTAATTTTTATTGGGCGCAGCTTCTTGTACAAGTTATTTTATTTCTTCCACTCTTATTCCTTTTTTACAAAAAAAATGATGCTTATTTCATTATGGGACATTACGCTACAGTGGTATTAATTGGAGGATTCATCTTATATTTTTTAATTTCCGAAAATAGATTTATTCATCTTATTACATTAGGTTACTATTAATAAATTATGACGAAAAAAGAGAAAGCAAACTTTATTTTGCATGCGCTAAACGAAATTTACCCTGAGACACCAGTTCCTTTGAATCACAAAGATGCATACACCTTACTTATTGCTGTTTTGTTAAGTGCACAATGTACCGATGAGCGCGTAAATCAAATTACACCTTTATTATTTAGAAAAGCTTCTTCACCACAAGATATGATCAAACTTTCCATTGATGAAATAAGGGAAATTATTAAACCATGTGGTCTATCACCTAAAAAATCAAGTGCTATTTGGCATTTATCTCAAATTCTATTGACTAAACACAATGGAGAAGTACCTCAATCGTTCGAATCATTAGAAGAACTTCCGGGAGTTGGACACAAAACGGCATCTGTTGTCATGTCACAAGCGTTTGGAGTACCTGCATTTCCTGTAGACACTCATATTCATCGACTATTGACGCGATGGGGTTTAACAAGTGGTAAAAATGTAGAACAAACTGAAGCTGATGCAAAAAAACTTTTTCCAAAAGAATGTTGGAATAAATTACATCTTCAAATCATCTTTTATGGTCGATCACACTCCCCCGCTAGATCTCCAAAACGTGAAATTGATTTTATCACACTAAAAATTGGCACTAAAAAAGCGTTATTAGAATTAAAAGGGTGAAAGGTTACTAACAACATGTTGAAAAAGACATTTAACATCTTTTTATAAACATTAAGTCCTTAAAATTTCGAAAGGAAAATGCAATCCGTATATTTGTTCTATGGAGAATCAAGACAACAACCGCAAACCAATTTCGCGCATCAAATCACCATCTGTTTTAACAGGCGATCTTGGAAAAATACCTCCTCAAGCAATTGACATTGAGCAAGTTGTTCTTGGCGCCATGATGTTAGAGAAAAATGCAGTGAACGATACCATTGATGTATTACATCACAATAGTTTTTACGACCCAAAACATCAATATATATACAAAGCAATTCGTGAATTATTTGCAGCAACCAGTCCAATAGATCTCGTTACAGTAACCTCCAAACTGCAAAAAAATGGAGAATTAGAAGCAGCAGGTGGAGCAGCTTATATATCCTCTTTAACAAATCGCGTTGCATCCTCAGCGCACATTCAATTTCACGCAAGAATTATCGCGGAGAAGTATATTAAGCGTGAATTGATTCGTGTAAGTAGTGAGATCATTCGTGATGCCTATGACGATACGCAAGACGTATTTGACCTATTGAATAGTGCAGAATCCGGTTTATTTCAAATTGCTGAAAACAATATGAGTAAGCAAGTTGCTTCAATGCAAAATGTAGTGCGGGAAGCAATTCAAGAAATAGAAAAAGCAGCTCAAAACAGCGATGGTATTTCCGGTGTACCAACTGGTTTTTTCGAATTGGACAAAATTACTTCTGGTTGGCAACGTTCTGATATGGTGGTATTGGCAGCAAGGCCGGGTATGGGAAAAACTGCGTTTGTTCTATCTATGGCTAGAAATACTGCTGTCGATTATGGTATGGGAGTAGCAATTTTTTCTTTGGAAATGTCGTCCGTGCAGTTAGTTAAGCGTCTAATTGCAAGCGAATCAAGGCTGAGCGCTGAAAAATTAAGAAAAGGGGACCTGAAAGACTACGAGTTTCAACAATTACATTCTCGAATTAGCAAACTTGCAACTGCACCGATTTTCATAGACGATACTCCAGGTATCAGTATTTTTGATTTTAGAGCCAAATGCCGAAGATTAAAAGCACAACATAACATCGACCTCATTATCATCGACTATTTACAACTCATTATCCCCACACACTCGCGTGCATCAGATTCGATGGTGCAACAGGTCACTGAAATTTCTCGCGCGCTTAAAGGCATGGCACGCGAGCTTGATGTGCCGGTCCTCGCGCTTTCACAGCTCTCACGTGCGGTAGAGCAGCGTGGCGGTAAGCCCCGTCTTTCAGATTTGCGCGATTCGGGCTCCATTGAACAAGATGCCGACGTTGTTA
>DORI01000174.1:5148-5462 GCA_003512365.1 Crocinitomicaceae bacterium
TAATGAGGCAACCGCTTCGTTTATTTCTCTCGAAAAAACTGATTTCGGCGATTTCACTACCGAAGCAAAAGTTGAGGATTCCACACCGTTTTAAAAAAGATTCCGGCAGGGACTCGTCCCTGCGGGTTTTTTTGATTCGCGCGCGGTACGTTACGCGAGTGGTGAGTAGTGCCCGACGCTCTTGATTCCGTCGTGCTTCATTAAGAGCACGTGGAACTTCTCTTCGCCGGGATTGCGCTTCACCGCGACAAGCGTGCCGCTGTTGAGGCCAGATCGATATGCTGCAGTGAGGTCATCAGACGCCGCCATGCTCG
>DORI01000174.1:5504-6234 GCA_003512365.1 Crocinitomicaceae bacterium
TCTTTCCAACCATGATCGTCCCGAGTTCTTGCTCGAAACCATTCACCTCGTCAGCCGCTTTTGCGACATACTTAGGGAACGGGAATTGGCTGGAAACGGTGGTCATCAGACCTCTCTTTTATTTTTTCAATGTGCGGACGCCAGTGTCCGCGAAATGCTTATTAAAATATTTTTTACTTTTTGTCAATATGTGCTCGCTACCGTATAGTATTCAGGATGGATTCACTTAATCGCCTCGCCGAGTTATTTTCTACTTTCCCTGGTATTGGTCCGCGACAAGCGGGGCGATTTGTACAGCATCTCTTACGCTTCCCCGCTACGCGGCGCGAGTTAGTTGAGCTTGCAGCATCACTCAGCGACTCCGTACAGCAGTGTACCGACTGTAAACGATTTTTCTCCGGTGAGACAGCACTCTGTGGTATTTGTACAAACCCAAAGCGTGACAGGACACTGCTTGCCGTGATTGCAACCGATGCGGACTTGCTTGCACTCGAACGCAGCAATACGTTCAAAGGCAGGTATTTCGTCCTCGGCGGCACTCTTTCGCTTGCCTCAGAAAAAACGAGTGGTATTCGGCTCAAAGATTTACTGAGTCTTACTAAACAGAATCCTGAGATAGAAGAAGTTATTCTCGCCTTTCCTGCTAATCCTGAGGGGGATGCAACCGCTGTGCGCGTACGCGAAGAGATACTGACGCAGAATAACGAGCTCACCGTTACTACCCTCGGTC
>DORI01000002.1:0-163 GCA_003512365.1 Crocinitomicaceae bacterium
ATGTGGTTAATGCTTCAGCAACCAAAAGGTGATGATTATGTGATTGCTACTGGAGAAACACATACAGTTGGTGAATTCCTACGTGTTATATTTGATTATGCCGGTTTAGACGTTAACAAACACGTTAAAATCGATTCACGACTATATCGTCCACATGAAGTTC
>DORI01000002.1:230-3302 GCA_003512365.1 Crocinitomicaceae bacterium
TGGAAACCAAAGACAACATTTCGTGGTTTAGCTGAGATGATGTATGATGCGGACTATGATAGAGCTTTAAATCTTTGATTATCATTCATGTCAGAAAAGATAAACTATTAAATAATTGCTAAATACAAACAATATTAAAATTTTAAAACTTTTCATAAATATTTCAAAAGAAAAAAATGGATTCGAATAATATTAACATTATAATCCCAATGGCTGGACTTGGAAGTAGATTTCAGAATTCTGGATTTATTGTTCCTAAGCCTCTTATCGACATCAATGGAATTCCCATGATAGTAAAAGCTATTACCAGTCTTAATATCGAAGGAAATTACTTTTTTATTATAAGTAAGAATAATTACTCAGAAAAAATAAAAGAACTTATTTTAGCAGTTAAGCCAAAAAGTATTTTTCATGAGATTGATTACACAACTGAAGGTCCGGCATGTAGTGTTTTACTACATAAATCACACATTGACAATGACAATGAATTAATCATTGCAAATTGTGATCAAATAATGACTTGGAATAGTGATTATTTTTTGCACAATGTACGTCTTTATGATGGAGCTGTTGTAACCTATCATACGAATACAAATAAAAATAGCTATGCCAAGGTTTCAAGAAAAGGCTCAGTATTACAAATAAAAGAGAAAGAAGTTATAAGTAATATAAGCTTGAATGGAATTCATTATTGGAAAAAGGGTCGATATTTTATATCTAGCGTAGAGGAAATGATATCCAAACAAGATAGAGCAGTTAATGGCGAATATTATATTGGACCCAGCTATAATTATATGATTAAAAATGGATATAATGTTGGTATATATCATATACCAAACGAGTATCATCATTCAGTTGGTGTACCGGAGGATTTACAAAAATATTTAAACTATGAAAAAAACTCAATTATCTGATATGTATAGGGGATGGTTTATTGGAAATTTTCAACCATCTGTATTCGAAACAAAAGATTTCGAAGTAGGAATCTTAACTCATAAAAAAGATGAAATCTGGCCAAAACATTATCATGCTATAGCTACAGAATATAACGTTCTGATTTCGGGTTCAATGACAATCAAAAATGAACTGATTAGCGCCGGAACAATATTTTCGCTAGAACCTAATGAAATTGCAAATCCAACATTTCATGAAGATTGTATAATAGTTTGTATAAAGATGCCTAGCATACCAGGGGATAAATATGAAGTTTTTTAATACGGACATTCTAAAAAAAAAATATTTTGTTGCTACATACCAAATCAAAACAACACCAAAAGGCGATCTTCGTAAAGCTGCTTGGGAATTAGCTATTGGTCAAAGTGTAGGAAATCCAAACGTAAGAAATCAATGGGAAACTGAAGAAATATTTGAAATGTCTTCATGTGTAATCCTTCACGATGAAGGTGAATTGATTGGTAAAACAGATGGAATTGTTAAAATAGGATTCCCAATCATTAATACTGATTGGGAAGGCGATGGAATTAGTCATCTGTTATGTCAAGTAATGGGTGGTCAAATGGATATTGAAACATTTGATGCTTGTCGTCTTATCGGATTAGAATTTCCTGATTCTGTAAAGGCGAATTTTTTAGGTCCAAAATATGGCATTAATGGAATGAGAAAATTCGTTAACAGCTATGAGAAACCTTTTAGTGGCGCAATAATAAAACCAAAGACCGGTATTACTCCAGAAGTTTTATTAAATATGGTCAAAGAATTGGTTGATGGCGGCGTCGATTTTATAAAAGAAGATGAAATATTAGCAAATCCAAGTTTTTGTACAATTCAAAAACGTGTTCCATTAATTTCAAATTATCTTCAATCTTGTGGCAGAAAAGTAGTTTATTGTGTTTGTATTAATGGTGATCATGATCATATTTTGAAAAGAGCAAAATTAGTGTCTGAACTTGGAGGAAATGGAATTCATATTAATTTCTGGTCTGGATTCGGTGTATATAATGCAGTAAGAAAGCTTAATTTGCCATTGTTCTTGCACTTTCAAAAAAGTGGGGATAAGGTTATTACAGATAAGCGTCATGCATTTGGAATTGACTGGTCAGTTATATGTCAATTAGCTGGTATGATGGGAGTGGATACCATCCATGCAGGAATGTGGGGAGGGTATTTGAGCGATGATATCAATGAACTTTCTAATGTAATATCTACTCTACATTCTCACAATGTAGTTCCAGCATTAAGCTGTGGTATGCATCCAGGATTAGTACAAGCAAATAAAAAACAATTTGGTAATGATTTTATTGCCAATGTTGGTGGCGCAATTCACGGACACCCTATGGGCACATTGTCTGGCGCTAAAGCAATGCGACAGGCAATTGATGGAAATCATGATGTTGAATATTATGAAGGCATTAAAAAATGGGGATTGATTAGATGAGATTAATAGCTCATAGAGGGAATTGGGCTGGAAAACAACTCGAGTTTGAGAACAGACCAGATTATATATTATCTGCCGTTAAATACGGATATGATGCCGAAGTGGATTTGTGGCTACAGAACGATATACAGTATCTCGGCCACGATGCACCAGAATATTCAATTAATGAAATGTTTCTAATAAATCTTAATAAAAATCTTTGGATCCATGCTAAAAATATTGCCGCCATAGAATGGCTATCTAAAACCAATCTTCATTGGTTCTGGCACGAGAACGATAAAATAACTATGACCAATAAAGGATACATTTGGACATATCCAGAAGTGTTTATATCAAATAGTATTATCAATCAACCATCTGACAACTCTTTATTTTGGAACGATAAGCTTTGGAAAAATACTGACTTTATTGGAATCTGTCATGATGATTTGAACTCATGTAAAACTAAATTTTCGCAATAACTTAAGTTTTAAACATATGCGTCATTGTTTGTGAAAATATCATATCATCGTAGGAGATAGTAATGTCAGAAGAGAACACATTTCTCACGCCGTTTAATTTTAAGAAGAAGTATAAGGTAATCACGCTTTCGGATCACCCGTTAGCACCATCAGGAGTAGGCGTCCAAGCACGCTTTCTTATTGATGGTCTTATCAAGACCGGTCAATGGTCATTCC
>DORI01000214.1 GCA_003512365.1 Crocinitomicaceae bacterium
TAGTTAGGTTTTAACTTGATTTACCGAGATAATACTTGATTTAAATGTTATTCAGCTGTAACCTTTATAATTAAATACTATACTAATTTCCTATAATTAATATTATGTTAAATAGAAAAGGATAAGTTTGTTCTCAATAAGATTAATTGAAATAAATGAATAATGCGAACTATTCTAACTCTACTCCAAGTTTATTAGCCTCCAATCATCAAAACCTCCTTCCAAGTCATAAACTTTTCTAAATCCAGCTTTACTAAGATTTTTAATAGCCTTGCTACTTCGTCCGCCGGCAGCACAATAAACTAACAAGGGTTTCTTTTTATCAAATTTTGACTCACATTGATTTATAAAATCTTTTGCNNTTTTGCGAAAAAATCTATGTTAATAGAATTCGGGATTTTACCTTCTTGAACCTATTTAAAAGTTCTGATGTCCAAAACTTGAACGTCTGACCTTACTCTAAGCTTATTAAATTCTTCATTTTTTAAAGTTTTCTGGGAAATACTTACTGTAGCCAGGCCTAAAATAAATAATGTGATCAAGTTTTTCATGTCCTTCAATTTATTCCTAAATTAGTAAATTTAATTTTTATACTCAATTCTATTTAACATAATACATGGCAATTTATTCGTTTAATGGATTTATTCCAGTTGTAAAACCCAGCAGTTTTGTTCACCCACAGGCAAATGTTACCGGCAATGTCATTATTGGAGAAAATGTTTATATTGGCCCACATGCTACCATTCGCGGCGACTGGGGTCAAATAATAATTGAAGATGGTTGCAACATACAAGAGTCATGCACCCTTCACATGTTCCCTGGAACCACAGTTTATCTTAAAGCCGGAGCACATGTTGGGCATGGCACTGTTATTCATGGTGCAACACTTGGGAGAAACTGTTTAATAGGTATGAATTCAGTTATTATGGATGATGTTGAAATTGGAGATGAATCAATCATCGGAGCACTTAGCTTTGTTTCAGCAAACATTGTTATCCCAGCAAGGAGTTTAGTTGTTGGTAATCCTGCCAAAGTAGTGAAAGAGGTTTCCGATGAAATGATTGCTTGGAAAACAGAAGGAACAAAACTATACCAATCTTTACCTCAGGAATGCCAGGCCTCCCTCCTGCCCTGCGAACCACTTATTGATATCGAAGAGAATAGACCTGTTCAACAAAAAAACTATTTCAAATGGAAAAAATAAAATTACTGATATTCAGTATTATAAATGTATTTATATTTAATTATAATTTAAGTCAAAATTTACAAAAGCCTTCAATTTCTGAAGTCAGTTCTTTACCACTTTGGGCCAAAACAATGTATGCTGAAAACCCATCTATTTTTGAGGTTGATCAATTGTACAAAGAATATTACCGAAACAATCCTTTTGAGAAGTCTTTTCATACGCAATACTATAAACGTTGGCGCAGAAAATATTTACCTTATACCGACGCTCTAGGATTTATTCACGAACCAACTCAAGCCGATCTTCAAAGTAGCGAACAAGCATATCGTAAAAAACAATCCAATACTAAGTCATCGAATTGGAGTATTGTCGGACCTATAACAAATTACCAAGAAGGCGGAAGTCAAGGCTCTGGTCAAACGAATGTTTACAGTGTGGACCAATGTTTGAATAATCCGACTATTTTATACTGCGGAACCGAGCCAGGTGAAGTATATAAAAGTTCTGATGAAGGAATAAACTGGACGCTAGTTTCAAAAAACGAGAATTTTGGAAGCGGAGTTACGGCTGTAGAAGTTCATCCTTCTAACCCCGATATTGTTTTTGCCGGTGGAAATAATGGTGTTTTTCGATCGACTGATGGAGGTCAAATTTGGATAAATGTTTTACCAAACTCAAATTTAGGCGTAAATGAATTACTGATTCATCCGACCAATGATCAACTTATATTTGCTTGTACGGACAAAGGTTTATTCCGTTCATTGGACGGCGGAACCACGTGGAATCAATTGTTTTCCAATAAAACGTATGATATTAATTCAAATACATCTGATGCTTCCATTCTTTATATCGTTCGCAACAACCCAACTGCCTTAATATGCGAGTTTTTAAAATCAACAGATTTCGGTGAAACTTGGAACGTTCAAAGTAATGGGTGGTATTCTTCAACAGATCCAGCGCGTAACGATGGTGGAGCCAGATTGGCGGTAACTCCTGCCGATCCCAATCGAATTTATGCCTATTTGATTGGAGAAGCCAAAGCGAATGATTTCGGCTATATTGGCGTTTATCGAAGTAATGATGGCGGTGCTACATGGACTTTGCCAAATGGTCCTGCAGGCGGCCCTTACACGACAGACCATGTGAATTTAGCCATCGGTTGGGCAGATTGGACCTATCACCAGGGATTTTACAACTGTGCATTAATGGCATCCCCAACTAATCCGGATGAAATTCTAGTTGGTGGATTAAACGTGTATAAATCTACAAATGGTGGCAGTTCATTCATACCTGTTGCGGGTTACGTTGGAGGTCCATTAGGAATGCATGTAGATATGCAAGATTTTCGAATTGTGGGAAATACGGCATGGGTTTCTACTGATGGCGGGATATACAGTTCTAATGATTTTTTTACTTCGAACTATGAATTTCGCATGTCTGGCGTTCACGGTTCCGACTATTGGGGATTTGGAGCTGGTTGGAATGAAGATGTCCTTGTTGGAGGATTGTATCACAATGGTAATTTAGCCTATCACGAAAATTATGGAGCTGGTAATTTTCTTGAACTCGGTGGTGGTGAAGCGCCTACGGGTTATGTGAATCCTGGAAACAATCGTAAAACTTATTTTTCAGACATCGCGGGAAAAATTATACCAATTAATTTGAATGATCCGATTGCCAATGCACCATTTGGAATGGCTCCAAACGAAAGTTATTGGGCAGCTGAATCAAGTGAAATGGAATTTCATCCGAATTGTTATTCCATTGCTTACATTGGAAAAGACAATGCCATTTGGAAAACTACAGATGCCGGAGCTTCATTCAATTTGTTGTATTCTTTTGGAACCAATACCGCCAATCAGATTAAGTACATTGAGGTTTCATCAAGCAATCCCAATGTTATTTATTTAAACCAACAACCAAGTTCTGGTTCAAATGGAACACTTTGGAAAACAACCGACGGTGGAGTTACTTGGAGTCAGTTGAACAAACCATCAGGAAATAGCAGAAGGATGCTACTTTCGTTAAATCCACAAAATGAAAATGAATTATGGATTGCCTATCCAGATGGTTCAAATGGTTTTAAAGTTTTTAAAACAACAAATTCAGGTCAATCATGGGAAAACTGGACATCCTCTATTTTTAACAACGAATCGGTGCAAGCTTTGAATTACATTGCAGGAACAGATGGTGGAGTTTACATCGCAACGAATCGTGCTGTTTATTACAAAAATAATCAAGGTCAATTTCAGCTTGATAACAGCGGGTTACCTTTATTTACAAGTGGAAATATTATAAAACCATTTTATCGAGATGGAAAAATTCGTTTAGCAACTTATGGTAAAGGAATTTGGGAAAGTACTTTAAGCGAACAGCCTGCCTACCCTATTGCAAGAGCTATGGTTGATAAATTGTCCCAAGAGGTAGTTTGTGAAATTGATTCTTTTTATTTTGAAGACCATTCATTTCTAAATCATACGAATGCAACATGGAATTGGACTTTCCCGACGGGTTCGCCAAGCACTTCAACTGAAAGAAATCCTTCTGTTTTATTTACACAAGCTGGTTCACATCAAGCAATTCTAGAAATTACGGACGGGAATGGCAATTCGGATTCAGATACTATTCAAGTTAGTGTGAACTATTTGAGTTTGCCAACGTCGATTTCAGAAGGATTTGAAGGAAATTTTGTACCAAGTGGATGGAGTATCAACAATCCAAATAACGATGCCCAATGGTCGCTTTCATCAAGCGCCGGCGGATATGGTAATTCTAATAAATCTGCCATTTTTGATAATTACAATAACGATTCGCAAGGAAATTCGGATGATCTGATTATGAATTTTAATCCTTCTGTCATAGCTGCCAATTCATACTTAAAATTTGATATTGCTTATGCACGATGGGGATCAGGATATAGCGATACGTTGGAAGTTTTAGCTTCAACAGATTGTGGACAAACGTATCAAAGTCTTTATTTTAAAGGAGGAACAGATTTGGCAACTTCACCGGATTTTCAAGATTACTTCACTCCTAATTCTTCTCAATGGCGAACGGATTCCGTTGATTTGGCCAGTTATTCC
>DORI01000248.1:0-1814 GCA_003512365.1 Crocinitomicaceae bacterium
GATCCTCTTCCAATCATCTGGTGATAAAGTGTTAAGGAACGTGTTGCTCGGTTTATAATAATAGTCTTTACTGTTGGCTCATCGAAACCTGTCGTTAAAATTCCCACAGAAGTTAGTATAGCATCTTTCGTTTTTTTGAACCATTCCAATACATCTTTTCTGTCCTTATCGCTAAAAGTGGAATCTAGGTGTCGAATATTGTACTTCCTTTTCTTAAAGACTTCCTCAACACGTCGAGATGTCTCAATTCCTGCATTGAAAATCAATGTTTTTTCTCCAATTGCCACTTCTTCATAGGCAAACATCAATTTCTCTTGCATGAAATAGTTACTGTACAAAATATCCGAACTGCTAATAGTAAAATCTCCATTAGTACCTATTTTAAGTCCATGCAAGTTTACATCATAAGAGTAGGTCTCTGCATCTGCCAAATAGCCTTTTTCGATTAATCCCGAAATAGATTCGCCCACGAGAAGTTTGTTGTAATGATCTTTCAATGGCAAAGCTTTATTACTGCTTAAAGGTGTTGCAGTAACTCCCAAAATATTCCTTCCCTTGTAGTATTGAAATATTTTTCGAAAACTATTGTAATGAGCCTCGTCAACAATTACGAGTCCAACGTCCTCAACGAAGTTTTGATTTTCGTTTAATCTATTGTTTAGTGTTTCCACCATGGCTATAAAACAGTCAAAATCTCCTTGATCATTTAAATTTTTTACTTCAGAGCTAATTACTTTATTTGTAACACCAATAGCACTTAGCTGTTTTGAGGTTTGAACACTTAATTCAATTCTATGCGTTAGTATAAGAACTTTTTTGTTCCATTCAGCAATGTACTTTTTAGCGATATCAGAAAATATAACTGTTTTTCCTCCACCGGTTGGTAGCTGGTACAACAGATTGAAATCATTGCCACTTTGTTTGATTTCAGAAAGAATAGAATGAACAGTATCAGATTGAAACGGGTATAATTCTTTGGCCTTGTATAAGTCTATATCTATCATTCAAAAAAGCGAATTCGCAAAAATACGCTCTTTTTCTTGTTAATTGGCATTTGTTACATTTTTATTTTTTCGTCCAATGTGAGAGAATAATTCCTGCTGAAACGGCAGCATTCAAAGATTCTGAATTTCCTATTTTGGGAATTGAAATGTGATAAGAAATTATTTCTTTTACTTTTGGACTTATACCTTTTCCTTCGTTTCCAATTACAATTCCAATTGCCTGATCTAAAATATCATTTGATTGAAACATAGACGGTGCTGACATTTCAGCACCCACAATCGGGCCTTTAGAATGCTCTAAAAAATCCAATAAGTCGACATACGCCACATGGATTCTAAAAATTGAACCCATAGTGGATTGAATCACCTTGGGATTGTAGTGTTCAACTGTATCCTTGGAGCAAACAATGTGATTTACACCAAACCAATCGCAGGTACGAATAATCGTCCCCAAGTTTCCAGGATCTTGTATTCCATCCAAAACTATAAAGCGTTGCTTGTCAATTGGTAATTTTTCTGATTTTTTTTTGAGTACTGTAAAATAGTCACTTGGAGTTTTTAATTCCGAAAGTTGATTCATTTGTTTCTCTGTACATTTAAGCACCTCAATTTTATCTGTTACGCTAGCTTTAAAGTCATCTTCGGTAGTAATAATAAACTCAATGTTTTCGGAAGCATAAGCTAATGCTTCTTCCAGCATTTTTTTTCCTTCCACGAAATAACAATTATCGGTAGTTCTGAATTTCTTTTGTTTCAGACTTCTTAACCACTTTATTTGTTCTTGTGTAATTGTTTTCAATCCTTTGTTTA
>DORI01000248.1:1825-4936 GCA_003512365.1 Crocinitomicaceae bacterium
AATATTATTCCTACACATTTTACTGATGATTGTTGCTTGCAAACAATCTAAGTATGTTCCCGAAAAGTTTTTCCTTCTCAAAAAGAACAAAATAGAGCTGGATAATCATCCAATTTTACTGGAAGATATTGAGTATGTTATACGCCAACGCCCAAATCCGAAGTTTATAGGTATTCCCTTGAAATTGTATTTATTTAATTCCTTTGATTCAACGAAATTGGCAGATAAAAGGAAATTAAGAATTGAAGCTTTTACGGTAAAAATTGAAAAGAAGAAATTGAAATATATACAGATTAATGAGAAAAGAAGAAATAGAGCGATAGCAAAAAATAAAACAACTTACAAGCCGAAGGTATTAAAAGACACCTTGTTTACTAGAATTTCTCTTGGAGAACGAATTAAATACAAGTATGGTCAACCCCCTGTAATTATGGATACGCTGCTCGTCAGAAAAACACAAGACCAGATGAGGCTGTTTCTTCGGAAAAAAGGATTTTATTACGCTTCGATTTCTGTGGATATAGAGAAAAACGAAAAAAAACGTTTTGCAATTCCTGTTTACACAATAAAAACGGGTTTACCGTATTTAATCGATTCGCTTAAATATGCGGGGAGTGGTTCGGTCAAAGGGGCTCATATTGCCTTCTTAAAAATGCAGAAGGATTTAAATGGGGAAGAGTCATTGAAAGGTAAATATTTAGATGTTGAAATGTTGGACGAACATCGTTATTTGTTTTCAAGATATATGAAAGACAAAGGTTATCACAAGTTCTTTGCTACAAATACGTTATACGAATTAGATACGAATGCTAATACAATGAAAGTTAATGTTACATTGATTTTCAATCTCGATGCAAAAGTAAGTGATCAAAAAAAAAGAGATAGTTTAAATCGTTTACCACTTAAGTCTGCTCAAATTAGGAATGTTATTTTCCATTTATCAGATTCGATTATGGTCAGAGGTGATTTTGCGTCAGAGTTGAATGGTTTAAATACAAAAGATTCGCTAGCTCCACAGTTTTTGTCCACTACAAAGCAAATGTATTACAACAAGATTAAGGCTTCCAAATCTAGATTAAAAAGCTTTCCAGATTTAAAACCAGGTGATCCTGACCCCTATATGGAAGTCCTTTTGAAATATAATGGAGTTTCACCTTGGATTAAACCAGAATTACTTTCACTTCAGAATTACCTTGAGCATCGAAATGGATATAAAGAGAAATACTTAGAAAGATCTTACAGAAGTTTACAACAACTCGGTGTATTTGATAATATTAAACCAATTCTAATTGATGTTGGAGAAAATAAAAGTTTCAGCTTTGTTGATGTCCATTACTTTTTAGAACCATCTAAAAAACACTCTTTTGGTTTTGATCCAAGATTTACCACCAATACCAGTGGACTTCTAGGATTGTCAGCAGCTTTAAATTATTCGAATAACAATTTAGCAAAGGGGGCGCAGAAATTAACCTTCTCCTTCGGTGGAGGGTTTGAGTCACAAACGAAAGCNNAAATATGATGCCCCGGGTTTATTACCTATTCCGATTACAAAATTATCAAAACGTCAACGCCCAAGAACGATTTTTTCAACCTCCTATAATTTAGAAAGTCGAGCCATTTTTGATCGTCAAGTATTTCAATTATCAGGTTTTTGGAAGTTCTATGTGGGAAAAACTCAAATCTTTCAAATAGGAATTCCTGGAGCTTCCTCCATAAAATATGTTTTTTTTGATCCAAAAGGTGATTTTGAGAATTATTTGAATACAGTTGATGATCCCTTTTTCCGAAATACCTACAGCAAACAACTTATTTGGCAGGATTTTAAATTAAGTTGGGAGTACAACAACAAGGAAAGAGATTGGGAGCTGACAAAACGTAAAAAGCCNNCTACTATTGATGCTGCCGGAAATTTATTGAGAGCTTTCAATAACCTTCAAACACTTAGCAGCGACGGTTCGTTTCAATTTCTTAACGTTCCATATTCACAATTCATTCGAATTGATAACCAGTATATTTTAAGTAAGAAATATAAGAAAAAAACTTCTTTGCATTTTAAAGCTAATGGAGGCGGTGGGATTCCTTACCTAAATTCAATTACTTCGATGCCTTATGACTATAGTTTTTTTGCAGGAGGATCTAATGACGTTAGAGGTTTTAGAGCGAGAACTTTAGGTCCAGGTGCTTATGCCTATCATTTAGATTCATTAAGATTACCGACACAAATTGGGGATATTCGATTTTTAGCTTCACTAGAATATAGATTTTCAATGGGCGGAATCTTTAAAGGCGCCTTGTTTGCAGATGCTGGTAATATTTGGACTTACAAAGAAGATACGAAAAGGCCGGGATCCCAATTTTTACTTTCGAATTTTTACAAAGAAATAGCCTTGTCTGTAGGGGCGGGACTTCGATTCGATTTTGATTTCTTTGTTTTCCGATTAGATATTGGAGTACCTATTTATAATCCGTCTTTTGATGGAACAACAAAGTGGTATTTCAAAGATTTGTACAGTAGGTCATCCTATTACAAAGAAGGGATTGATAATTTTGGTCAAATAGCGATCGATAGATATATGGCCTTAAATCCGGGTGCAACACCGCCAACACTCGATGAATCCTGGAAATACATTAAAGAATATAAATTGATGCCAAAGCCTTTTATTCCGATTTTGAATTTCGGAATTGGTTACCCATTTTAAATATTATGCCCCGTTTTATTTTATTCATTGTATTGTTGCTAATCTTTTCTTCTTGCATGAAAGGCGAAAAGGTGGATTTAATTGTGCATAATGCCGTTATTCATACGCTGGTTGACGGTGAAAAAGTCTATGAGGCCATGGCAATTAAAGATGGGAAAATTGTAGAAGTAGGTCCTGAACGTCAAATACTTAATAAATATCAAGCGGACGAAATCATTGATGCCGGTGGTCGGGATGTTTATCCTGGATTCACAGATGCTCATGGGCACCTTTTTTCGTATGCTCAACAAAAATTATCGGTAAATCTTTTCGGAACAACCTCTATAGATGAAGTGCTGAAAGCATGCGCTGATTATGAGCGAAAAACCAAAAGAGACTTTATAGTCGGTAGAGGCTGGGACCAATCTCTTTG
>DORI01000015.1:0-1043 GCA_003512365.1 Crocinitomicaceae bacterium
TTGATTCGGCGCAAATGACTCAAACTCGCCAAATAAGTGAGTCTATTCAAAACCTGAGCGACCCCCACTTTACTACTATTCGACTGTTTAATACTAAAATCACCAGTGGCAAGCGCGCGATTCAATCCGTTTTCAATCGTGGTGGATTTCATAATTTTGTATATATTTGTCATATTAATGATGTTTTCATAATCCTCCATAGAACGCCAAGAACCGTTATTTATTTCTCTTACAACCTGCTTTTGCATCTCTTTTACTAATTTGTTAAAGTAATTGCGAAACAGGTTATTTAGAAGTGTTCCGGTTAGTTCCACGCGCTTATTCAAATAGGAATCTCGGTCATCTGGTGGAATCCAGCCCAAACTTGTCTTTACTAACTTGTTCGCCATATAACCGAGTAAATACAGTTTTTGTTCGATTGTCTGACAATGTGGAAACAAGTCGTTATTCAACACATCAATTGTGAACTCCCTCTTTTTACGAGCGCCTGTATCTTTATCCATATTCATAGGTGTATAAGCAACAGACGCAGTAATATGACGCAATGCATCTTCTTGTGTGATATACTTGTTCGCATCAATAACGGATGCTTGTAGACAATTCAACAACGACGCCTGTTTTTCATCCGTAATGTCGAGTATGATATATTCACAAATCTTTTTGTCACTATTTACACCAAGAGCACGAAACAATACGAACAATTCAATGGGCTGCTTAATTCTGGGAATGTTGATAAAAATGCCGTTCCCAAACCCATTGTTTTTACTCGCAATCATCATCTCGATTTGCTTGGGCGAAATGCACTTAAAATCAGGAACTGACTTAATTTCAGCAAACCAATTCCACTTTGCCGTGTTTTTTCCATCGAAACAATAAATCTTGTTTTCAGCAGCGCGTTCTTGACCCAATACAGTTTTTTCCGAGCCTTTGATGATGAAATATCCGCCACAATCCATAGCACATTCTCCAGTAAATTTATGGTTGATATGTTTATTTTGAGTAAGAACACAAATAGATGACTTTAACATTATGGGTAGTTTTCC
>DORI01000015.1:1080-4145 GCA_003512365.1 Crocinitomicaceae bacterium
CTTGTGGCAACATCATTTTCGTAGCACCATTATTCTCGTAAATTTGAGGAGGATACAACTTAAAATCCGTGAACGAAATGAACACTTCTAGAAAGTATTTATTCTTTTCGACAACAAAGTCATTTTCGGAACGAATACTCACAGGGTTAAACATTTGGATTGTCCTCTGGATTTGATAATTTACAAAATGGTTATACGACTCGATTTGATGACGAACCAGACGCTCCAAATATTGGCCTTCGAAATAGGATTCAATGATTTGATATGGTTCTTCAGTGTAACTTCCCATGTGTTCCAGTAAAATCTTTTCATCGTCCGAAACATTTTGTTTTGATTTATTTTTTTCCATCTCTTGATGAATAATTCCGCGAATTTCGTTTTTCAATGAAACGGATGCAGCTGGGGGTGATTCCACGGTAGGTTCCACAATCTTTAGTTTTCTCTTAGGCTTCGCAGCCGGTTTTTTGATGTCATGCGGCACACCTTTTTCGTCAATCATATCAGCAGGTTTGCACCANNAACTATTTTTTAATTCAGGATTACTACTCATCTTGTGATTCTATTACAATAATATAAAGATTCGACAAAGATGTTGTATTCAATTTTTTACATCGACTTTCATAAACATGAAAAATCAAATAAAACTGTATAATAATATTTTCGGCAACTGAGATAAACACAACCAAATGTATATTAGTAACACAAACTCAAACATAAAAATGTATCGTTCTAAAAAATTCATTGATTACTTAGACGAACAAGGTAAAAAAACAAACTGCCAACAATTAGACTTCGTAATAGCAAATAGTGTAATTGAAAATCATTTCTTACAAGGGAAATTAAACACACACAGTTATGTCGGTAAACCAAGTTTGATAACAAAAAATAAACCAAAACCCTCTCTCGTAGATACGTCAAGCAGCAACTTTTATGATAATTTATCGACGTCACTCTGGAATTTAACGAATAAACCTTCCTTTGAAACATCTTATTCATTGTGGCAAAAAGAGCACGATGCAATGATGAGTATAAAATCACTGGTAATGTCGTCGTCACCATCTTTATTACCCGAAGATGCAAGTGCATCACTGGCTGTTGTAAAAACCTCAAAACACAATATTGATGTATCTGTAAATACAATATCTGATTTGTTATCCATTATTCATGCAAATGCATACGAAGAGTCAGTAGAATATAATATCGATTTGAAATCGCTACATAACATAAAAACCGAATTATGTAAATTAGACAATATGATAGGAATGAATTCAATGAAACAATCCATTTTAAATCAACTTGTTTATTTCATACAAGAACTGCATGTTGGAAAAGACAGCAGCGATTTCAAACACACGGTTTTATATGGCCCACCCGGAACGGGGAAAACAGAGGTTGCGAAAATCATAGGTAATATGTATTCAAAGATGGGTATTTTAAAAAATAATTATTTCAAAAAGGTAACGCGAAATGATTTGATTGCTGGATATCTAGGGCAAACTGCAATTAAAACCAAAAAGGTAATTGACGAATGTTTAGGCGGGGTTTTATTTATAGACGAAGCCTATTCTTTAGCAAATAATAGCGAAAATGACAGCTATTCGAAAGAGTGTTTGGATATTTTATGCGAATCATTGAGCGACCATAAGAACGATTTGATGGTTATTATTGCTGGATATGAAGAAGAATTAACACACACGTTTTTCAAGGCAAACAAGGGTTTAGAGTCTAGATTTATATGGCGGTTTACGATGGAACCTTATACATCAAAGGAGTTGACGTCCATCTTTAAAAAAATGGTAGAAGAGCAGGGATGGGTATTTTTGGAAAACAACGAGGTGCATGAATCGTGGTTTGAAAAAAATAAAGCGTCTTTTAAAAACTTTGGCCGTGATATGGAGTTGTTATTGACTTATACAAAAATATCGCACGGTAGACGCGTGTATGGAAAGGATTCGGATTGTCGCAAAAAGATTTCGAAGGAAGATTTACAGGGAGGATACGATATGTTATTAAGCAATCGAAAAATAAAAGAGCAACCTTATTTCATGCATACGATTTATACATAATTTTTTGTGTAAAGTATTGCGAATTCTTTTCGTAAAACTCTATATAGTGATATGTTATGAGTGAAAAAAGGATATTATCTATCAATCCTGAATTATTTTCATTTTCGAATAATAAAACTCGAAAAAAAAGGGAAAAAAATCCGGGTGGAAAAATAAAAGTGAAATCACCCGAGACTACAAAGAGAAATGATACTTTAAAAAAGAAGGCGATTTTGAAAATGATACGAGCACATCAAGAAGACAAAATAAAGAATACTTTATCAAACAAAACGGCGGAAAAGGCACAATCAAATTCAAGTGGAAATATAAAAAATGATTTTCAGGAGGCAAAAGAGTTTTTAGAACATTTAACCATGAAAGTGGATGAAAAAAAAATGGATGAAAAAAGGAAAAATAACACGTTGAANNATGTCGTTCGCTCAACCCCCATTAATTTTACCAGAAATACAACAGCCTTTAATTGCAGCTCAAATTAACAATCCTCTTCCTATTTCATCTATTAAATTAAATAGTTCTCCAACATGGGGTTGTCTTAAAGGAGGAACATTACCGACATATCGTTCATACATGAATCAAACTCGAAAAAATTTACCACAACAGCCACCCCCCGGCGGAGTAGGAGGATATTGCCAGCCACCAACAACGAATCCTGTGCTACATACACAAAAGGCATTCTCAACAATAGTTGAGACCAATAAACAAGAGGGTGGAAACCCAAATAATAGAGTGGATACAATGAACGACATTGAAAAAATAAAAATGGAGAAAATAAACAATAGTTTGAGTAGAATAGAACAAATAAAACAGACCGCTGCGAAATTGAAAACCGCATTGCCTATGCGAAAAAAAAGGAGGAAAACTATGCGTAGAACATATAAAATTGGTAAATCCAAAGTATTTCCTCGTGTTTCTGTTCTAGTATCTAATCGCACGATTCGAAATAATATTACTACAAAAACGCAGAATCTAAAACAAACACCGATTCATGATGTAAAAAAG
>DORI01000065.1 GCA_003512365.1 Crocinitomicaceae bacterium
TTACACCAGATTCTTTATTAGAAACAAATAGATTGTTGCCTTGAAAAACAGCAACTCCAAAGGCTTTTTTAAGGGCATTAATTATTGCTGATTCGCGGATACGCAATTTTCCTTGCTCAAAAGTTTCATTCGGGAAAATATCGGATTGATATTCACCTGAAGAATGAACAATGTCTTGAGATAATGAAATGTAAAAAAGTAAATTTGTTAGGATAAATAGTAAACCCGATCTCATTAATCAATTCCCATTAATTTATTCAATTGTTCTTCATTAACTTTTAATTTATCTTTTAATTCCTTTTGAATAACTTTTTTGGCTATCTGCATGGATTGATAGGTATCATAAAATATTCTTATTTAAACTTCAATATTTTCAGAATTGCCTTTAGGGGTTCTATATATTTTAAATGTAGGTTCAACATATCCAAGTTGCGCAGAAATAAATTCTTTAGAACTGCTAACTACATGTGTTATTGATTCTGCATCTATTAATATTATTGTAAATCCATTGCCGATACCTAATTTTAATTCTAATATTAATTTCGGTGGTTGTTTACCTTTTTCTCCGATTTTTACCAATCTGACTGGTTCGGATGGTAATGGTCCTGGGGTCGTTTCTGCAATTTGGGAATTAGGAGATGGAAATACCACTGATTCACTAAACAGTGCGACAAATATTTACTCGCAATATGGATGTTATAACGTTACCTTAAATGTTACAACTTCTGAAGGATGTAGTGCAGATACTACAGTTACTAATATTGTTTGTAAATGACTTGACTGCATCATTCACAGCAAATCCAGAGGTGCAACCTATAAGTAATCCAACATTTGAATTTAACAACACTTCACAAAATGCTACGTCTTTCGAATGGTTTTTTGGAGATAATACAGGTTCTGATTTTAATCATCCTGAACATACTTATGATTCAATTGGAAGCTATCTTGTGACTTTAGTAGCTTCAACACAAGATGGTTGCACTGATACTGCGTATCAAACGATAACAGTCCAAAATGAAGTAATTGTTTATGTGCCGAATTCTTTTACGCCTGATGGAGATGGTATGAATGACGAATTTTTACCAATAATTTCATCAGGATATGATCCTTCAAATATTTCTTTTTTAATTTACAATCGATGGGGAGAATTAATTTTTTCTACAAAAAATATTGAAGCAGGATGGGATGGGACTTACAAAGGAAATGTCGCTCAAAATGGTACATATTATTGGTTGTTACGATTCAAATCATCATCCAATAACGAGATACTTGTTTTTACAGGTCATGTCAATTTAATTCGTTAAAAAACCAATTATTCTCATCTAGACAATTCATCAGTGTTAAGAAAGGAGTTAATCTATAAGGAATATTCAATGTACTAACTATAAATTTAAGGCAATTTAAATCAATAGAGTCGTTTATAATGATTTGTATAATATTAGAGCATATATTTCATTAGTTTGTTTCATATGCCAATTATAATTTTTGTCTACAATAGGGAAATAAATGGAAGATAAAGTTCATTTTTAATTATACTTGTGTATAATTAAGGTGAAATCTTCTCAGTTGGCTAAATCATCTGTGAATCCAATCAAATAACTACCTAAAATTGTAAGCTAATTAATGATCTGGGTTCTTTCCTGTTAAATCCCTTCCTACGTAATCCCACGTACAAGCCCTCGTCAAAACACCTAATTGTTGATGTGTGTGAGGGTGTATTTTGCTGGGCTATTCCATAATATATGGTGCATACCCTTGTGATATGTGACAATTTTGTTTCAGATAACAAAACGAAACAAAATGAAAACTTCAGTACGCAACATCATCGCAAGCCTCTTCATCGGAACAACAGTATTCACTGCAGCAGCAGAAGAGATTACAACTGGATCAGTAGTAAACGCGAATAGCCAAGAAGTAATAAGCTATACTGTTCACCACGCAACATGTGCGAACACTTCAAACGGAAGTATCGACATCGAAGCAGCGAACGGAGCGACAAATTTCTACTCTTGGGATAACGGGATGAATGCAGAAGACATCAGCGGATTGGCAGCGGGAACATACCGTTTGAAAATCGAGACAAGCACAGGGGAAGTTTTGTTTGCATCTTTTGAAGTAACAGCGCCTGCAGTATTGGAAGGAAAGATTACACAAGATAATTTACATACTACAGCAAACTTGGATGTATTCGTACAAGGAGGAACAGCACCTTACACGTACACATGGAACACAGGAGCAAGCACAGAGGATTTAGTAGGAATCACAACAGAAGGTGTATACGAATTAAACGTAACGGATGCTAACGGTTGTCAACTTAACATCGGAACATACGTAGCATTTGAAGCTGCAAGCATTGAAGAAGAGAACGCACAGTTTGAATTGTATCCAAACCCAAATAACGGGAACGGAACCATTACATGGACAAATGCTGAAGTAGAGCGTGTGAACGTAGTAAACGCAGCAGGACAAGTGGTTAACAGCATCGCAGTAGAAAACACAACAAGCGTAACATTTGATGGCTTAACCGCAGGTGTTTACGTAGCACAAGTGGTAACAGCAGACCACACACAAACAATCAAGTTCATCGTACAATAAGAAACATTATAGTTGGTTTAGTTTAGTTTTAAGAAAAAAAGCGCTTCACAACGGTGAGGCGTTTTTTTTGTTTTTAAACTTATGTTCGCTCCGTTTGTTAGGTAGGTATGTATCAATTAAAACGAACACAACTTATAAAATCAGATTTAAAAACGTG
>DORI01000150.1:0-3613 GCA_003512365.1 Crocinitomicaceae bacterium
GTGAAAATCAACAAATTCAAAAGCTTCCCCTCGATTCATTTGTTCCGCCTTATGCACAACGTTATTCTGAGTTATAAATTGATATCCCATAACTGGTTTGTTGACTTTCTCTCCCGTTAATTTTCCTGTTAAACCAAAGCGTAAATCATAATAGGATATGGTATCATTTTTTTGTTCTAAGATGTAATAGCCATTCGACATGAAATTCAATTTATCACTGTAATTTATATCCTTCCACTTTAGATTTTCTAGTCGAATGTTGCCTTTGGATATTCGTTCAATTTTCTTTTCATCTCCATTAAAAATAGAAGTGTAGTAAACATAATAAGTGGAATCATCTTCCCCTAAAGTATACCAGTAAAAGCTGGTTAATGGCATAGGTGTTACCATAGATCTATTGACAGATATGTGTTCATTAGAAAAGACAGTTTGGGTTTGTGAAAGTAAAATTAATTTGACGATAACACCCCAAATTAAGTAGCAACTCGAATACACTATTCCGATTAAATTAATCTTAAATCGTTTTGGATTATCTCTTTTTAAAAACATTGCCCAGACCAAACAAACCAAAAAGGGGAGGGTATATAAAGGATCTATTACAAAAACAGTGTTGAATGTTATGCGCGTGTCTAGGGGCCAAAAAAACTGGGTGCCGTAGTTTGTAAACATATCCAACATTGGATGTGTGATCAAACCCCAGAAAAATAAGTGAAGCCAACACTTAAACGAATATTTCTTCTTGTAAATATGAAAAAACACCCAGGCTAATAGAGGTCCAAAAATTATTGAAAATAATATAGAATGTGAAAATCCTCTGTGCAAAAGAGCTGCATCAATTGGATGGTAAAAAGCCCGCAAGAAGACATCTAAATCAGGTATTGTTCCCGCAATCGCTCCCCAAAATATGGCCTTGTTACCCATTTTTTTTCCTGCGACTAATTCAGCAACAGCACCGCCTAATACAATTTGAGTTAATGAGTCCAAATTAGAATTTTATATCGTGATTGAATGTTGCTAATCTCAAATGATTCATTACCAAAGTTAATGAAAGATATATTTAAATTTTTCTGGTAATACTTTAGAATTGAATTTTATTGAATAATATCCAGGTAAATATGATGAAAAGTTTTCTGAGAAGAAAATTTGATGCGCTGAGTCATAGAAAAATAGTTCTTGAATTGGTTTTTTAACCTGAAAAAAAAGAGTTCCTACTCCTGTTTCCGTTGAATAATTGATTTTCTCTAGTTTTATTTTGCCTTTCGATCTACATTTTCTTGTTGGAAAAAGAAATTCGAGATGCCGAAGATCTCCATTAATTACCTCGATGATATGGGTTTTTTCTGGAATTTCAACTTGTAAGTTTAGCTTCCAAGACGATTGTTCCAAGACCTTGTTATTTTTCGATATTTTCTCTCCCTTTTTCGAATAAAAATAAAATTCAATTTCCTGTTTTTTTACAGNNCATAAGTTTGTTGAAGTGGCATAAAACTCACCCTTGTCAAACAAAATTGCATTTGAATGGAATAAATAGGGCAGGCTGTAAAAAAGTGCCTTCGGTTGATTTAAATGATCGAGGGAAGACCACGTCGGTCCGGGATAACAATCGTTGAACTGCCAAAACAAAGAACCCATGCATCTTGGTGCATCTAAACGATGTGCTTTGATTGCAGTTTCCATCGCAATTTTCTGTACTAACTGAGATTGATAAACAAATTCTATAAAGTTCTTTGGTTTCCTGAAGTAGTTCAATGCGTGTTGTTCAATTTTTTTATTACCAACATAGCTTTTTTGATGATGCGATAGAATTGGATTTGACAAATCCCAATTTTCATGAGCAGTAATGTAGGTCATGGTTTTAAGACTTGGAAAACTCTGAAAACCATACTCTGCATTGAATCTTCCAATGTTTTTTGAAAAATTAGAAATTTCGTCATTGCCATGCCAAACGCCCCAATAGTGCTGTGTTCCATGATCGAATCGCTCGGGCAGTCCCCAGTTGCTCAATGGGGAAGTATGCGTGTAAGGTAAAGTTGTGTATTTTGCTAAAACTCCGGGTATACTCTTTTGAAAAATTTGATTGTAACTAGTTTCAATGGTTTTTTGAGCCGATTCGTCTAATTTAAATTGTTTTTGGAGACCCCAATATTTCCATGCAACTTCAACTTCGTTATTTCCATTGAATAAAACCACACAGGGGTGCTTCGACAATCTAAACGATTGATATTCGATTTCTTTTTCTAGGTTGTCCAAAAACTCATGCTCACCCGGATACATGGCGCATGCGAACATGAAATCGTGCCAGACCATTATTCCATATTTAGAACATTGTTCGTAAAAATAATCATCCAAATAGGTGCCGCCTCCCCAAATTCTGACCATATTGGCTCTTGAGGCTTTTATTTGATTTATTAAAGTGTCATAAACTTCCCAGGTCAGTTCAGAGAGAAAAACGCGAGGAGGAATAATATTCATTCCTACACAAAAGATGGGAATTTGGTTAACGCTCAGCTGAAACTTTGTACCAATAGAATCTTGTTCTTGATTTAGTTCTACTGATCTGATTCCGAAATAAAATGGGTGAGTTTCAATAACTTCATTTTTAAGATTAAGTAAAAGCAATGTATCGTAATATAAAGTAGGATTTCCAACACCGACAGGTTTCCATACATCAGGATTCATAATTTTCATTGTGATTTCCCTACTATTTGCGAGTGCATGAATGGATGTCATGGGAATATAATTCGATTTTACGAAACCGTCAAACGTCGTGTCTAGTTTTATATGTGCCGTTAATACTGCTGTATTTTCCTTTAGTTCTTGAGTTACAATGGAAATTCCCTGCAAAATGGAAGTTCCGTTTTTATAAAAAATCACGGGCTTATCAATGCCAATGGTATTCATTCTCGCAGTCCAGTCCCATCCAAAGTGAAATTGAGGTTTGCGCGTAAGAGCTGAAACGTAGATACTATCAACATCATTTGGAGCGGGATAATGAAATGCTTCGGTATTAAATCTTTCTTTATGGTAAATCCTAGGAGGCGTAAGGATTATTTCAATCGTATTTATTCCATTTTTTAAGAACTTATCAAGATGAATTTCATGTGGAATAAAATAATTGGATGCAGAATAAATATTTTTCCCATTTACTATTATTTCCCCGTATGTATCAATGTTTTGACAAACTAAGGTAGAGTTGTTGTACTTTTCATTGACAACAATTTCCGTTTTTAAACGCCAGGAATAATTCTCAACCCATCGAAATTTTTCGTCGTTCTTTTCTATAAAAGGATCGGGTAATTCTCCAGATGCAATTAACTTTTGCTGAATGCTTCCTTTGCTTCCAAATGTTTTCCATTCCTGCTTAATGGGATGGTAATACTTCCATACAAGTGTGTCTTGACTGCTAATTTTAATCAAAAGAAATAAGGAAATAACAGTAAAAACAGCACCTTTCATTTTACCAATTTCTATCGAAAGGTGAATCCACCATTATATCCTCGTCTTTTGTTTTTAGCGCATAATTAAAACCTGAATATACAGAGTATGCACCAACATTTCCTTTCTTATCTAGTGCTAAAAAACAGCATTGAAGATTCGTTAAATCTTTATTTTT
>DORI01000150.1:3641-12361 GCA_003512365.1 Crocinitomicaceae bacterium
TTAATGATGCGGCTGACAGCTTCTTTACAAGCTTCTAGTGGTGAATAACCGTGCCTCATTAGTTCCACTACAGTATGGCTTCCTGCGATGCGAATGATTGCTTCTCCGAGTCCGGTAGCCGTGCATGCACCGATTTCATTATCAACAAAAAGACCAGCTCCTATGATGGGGGAGTCTCCAATTCTACCATGCATTTTATAGGCCCATCCTGATGTAGTACACGCTCCACTTAAATCACCAAATTGATCCATTGCAATCAGACCAATAGTATCATGATTTTCGTGATTTATTTCCGGTTTTTTGTAAACTTCTTTATTTTCTTTCTTCCAAGTTTTCCAATCTTTTTTTACCTCGGGTAGGGGAGTATTACTTGTTTCAAAGCCATAATCAAGGGCAAATTTTTTGGCGCCATCTCCTACTAGCATTACGTGTTGTGTTTTTTCCATTACAGCTCTAGCTACTGAAATAGGATGTTTTATTCCTTCTAAAAATCCAACTGAGCCGCATCTTCCTTCATGGTCCATTATGCNNTGACCATCTCTATCTGGTCTTCCGCCAATTCCAACACTCCGATTTGTAACATCCGCTTCTGTAACTTTCACTCCTTTTTCTACGGCATCAACTGCTCTTCCTCCTTCGGAAATTACTTTCCATGCGGCCCGATTAGCTTCAAGTCCATGAATCCAAGTGGATAATACAATCGGTCCGTTTGCCTGTGATTCATAGGAATGCTCTAACAATTCTGTTCCTTTCAACGGATTGACCATAGAAAGGGCACCTGTTGCTAGCCCAAGTTTTATAAAGGATCTTCTTTTCATTTTGCTCTTTTCAATGCATTCAAATAATTATTGAACAATGCAGAGTTTTTTGAATGTGTAGCATAGTCTACTGCAAAATTATGTCGGTGCGAGTTATCTGGTTTTGCACACATAAACAAGTATTTTTCACTTGATCTATTCAAAACTGCATCCACAACTTTTGGAGAGGGGATGTTTATTGGACCGGGAGGTATACCTGTTTGCGTATAGGTATTGTATGGACAATCTTTTACGCGCATGATGTCTTTTTCGTAAGGTTGACTTGGAATTCCAATAGGATCGCAGTAACGAACGGTTGGACATGATTGCAACATCATGTTAGTTTCAATTCTATTCAAGTATACAGCAGCTATTGTAGACCATTCGTCAGGAACTAAATTTTGTTCTGCGTAAACAATACTAGCAACGGTAGTGGCTATTACAATACCTTTACCACGATATGGTTTAAGTTTTGAAATTCTTTCTTCCGACCAGAATTTTTTATATTCTGTTGCCATTCTATGAAAGTACTCTTCAGCATCTATATCGTAATACATGTTGTATGTATTTGGAATAAAAACGGCAGGAAGCTGTTCATAAGTCAAGTTGATACCTTCTTTTTTCCAGTTTTCAGGATCTCTGATATATTTGAATAAACTTGCACTGTCAACATCAATACATTTCGAAACTTTTCCACAAACATCTTGAATTGTACTACAGTTGTTGAATGTGACTTCCACTTCCACTTCGGCATTACCATTGCCTTTACTGTTCTTAGTGAACCCATTCAGCAGGTCCTTGTAACTAGAATTTGGTTTTATAACGTACTTTCCAGTAGCAATTTTATCTTCATTCAATTCTTTAAATTCTCCAACGGTTAAAAAAGCGTCTTTATCGTCAATAATTTTTGCTTCTGATAATTGATCAGCTAATGCGCTAAGGCTTGTGTTCTTTTTCACGATAATTTCCACCTCCTTAGTGTTGATGGATGTTTTTTTACCCTTGAAGTAGACATTTGCCATTGGGACAATAAAAAATAGACTGATCAGTAATGCAATTCCTGATATAATCAATATTAAAGTTCTTTTAGACATAATTGATATGTTAATTCGTTAAATCGTTTACCTTTAAATACGAGCCAATTAATTTTCTCTCCTACGCGTTTGAAGCCTAAATGTTCGAATAAAGCAATACTTGCTTGATTGTCATGGTGTATGAAACACTGCAGGTTAGTCAAGTCTAGAATATCACGGCAATAAGCTATTACCAATTGTATACTTTCTGAGGCGAGCCCTTTTCTTTTGTTTTTATCTGAAGCAATTAGAATTCCTAAACAAGCATGGCCGTGTTTAAAGTTTACATCATAAAGATCAAGGGTTCCAATTGGGTCATCCGTTTTATTTTGACAAATTATAAACCTTAATTGGCCGGAAGTTCTTAAATCAGATTGTTGATCGATCAAAAGATTAATGGAATGCATAGAAAATGGAATCTCCGTATTCGATACCTTCCAATTATCCACATTGTTTTCCCATTGAAATAACATCAATGCATCTTCTTTTTCAACAACTCTCAAAAAGCAATTATCTCCTTTTAGCATGTTGCAGCGAAATTAGTTTTTTTTCAATATCCTTCAACTCATACTGTATTATTCCAGCTTCTGATGCTGCCACATTTAGAGTATACGTTTTTCCGATACATTTGCGCTTTTCTAATTGAAAAAGAAGTTCAGTAAGCTTTCTTGATGGGGCATTGAGGAGTTTGGCAACGGGTTGAAGGCAACTAGAAATTAAATTAGAAGATTTGTCAAATGAATCGTAAATCTGCGTAACTTCTTCTAGTTTACAATCGATTAACAATTCTACAAGCAAGAGTGGGCTTGATTTTTTTATTGCTAATTGAAATAATTTAGGGGCTTCCACATGTAATTCTTTCCCCGAGACCTTTAAGCTACAATAACTGCCCGAAATTGAAATCCCAACATGAGGCGCAACCTCATTGGGTTTCCAAATCCACAGGTATTTACCTGAGATTAAATTTGGATGTACGTTGCAGAGTACATTAGAAAACAGAAATTCAAATTTCAATTGTTCCATTAAAAACTGGAATAGCCGGACCGGATAAGGAAATATTAGTATAGTTGCCCTCGTTGTAATTATAGTTTACCGTGAGCCGTCCACCTTTCACATTCACATTTACACTTCTTGAGCCTTCTATTGGTGTTAGTTCGTTTAAAATAATTGCACATGCAGTTGCACCGGTTCCACAAGATAATGTTTCGTCTTCAACACCTCTTTCATATGTTGCAATTTCTATTAGATTTTCACCTAATAAATTCATGAGGTTTACATTAATTCCTTCCTTTGAGAAATCATCACTATAGCGAATTGATTTTCCAAATTCTCGAATGTGTTTTGAAGATATATCTTCAGAAATTTTCACAAAGTGTGGTGAGCCTGTATTTAAAACAAAATCATTCTTAAGGTTTTCAATTTTACTCACTGAACGCATTTGTATGCTGATATCTTTGTCAAAAATAGATGCAAAATGAACACCGTCGATTGCTTCAAATTTTGTTTCATTTGAAATTAATCCTATCCTATTTGCAAAATGTACTGCACAACGCGAACCGTTACCACAAAAGCTCTTTGACCCATCTGAATTAAAATAATTCATGTTAAAGTCTGTAGTAATTGATCTTTCTATCAAAATGAGTCCATCAGCTCCAATTCCAAACCTACGGTCACACAGTTTCTTTATTGTTTCTAGTGATATGTTATGGATTTGACTTGAGGAATTATCAATTATTATAAAGTCGTTTCCTGTACCTTGGTATTTCGTGAAATGAATCAATGACATAGATGCACAAAATTAAGCAATTATGCTTAACAATCTTTAACAGCCACAATGTACTATTTTGGGACTGATTTTTGTTAAAATTGCGTGAATCTTAAAATCAATTAAAATGAATTACGTTGGATATTTGAAAATTTTAGGTGTTAGTTTGGTTGGAGGAAGTATTCCTTATGTAACGAATGAAATAGTGCGAGAAGTACATATGGAAACCAAAGTTGAACGAATTACAGAAAAATCCCCCGAAACAAAGTTCGTAAGTGAAACAAAAATTGTGAACACAGGGATTGACTTTACAGATGCTTCAGCTCAAACTATTAATTCAGTTGTACACGTTAATACTAAAGTTGTACAAACTACTTTTCAGCGGGATATTTTTCAAGAATTTTTTTACGGACCAGGGGCAGGGGGAAGAGAATTTAAGCAATTTGGATCTGGGTCTGGATCCGGAGTTATTGTTTCGGCGGACGGTTATATTGTAACAAATAACCACGTGATAGAAAGTGCAAGTGAAATAGAAGTTGTTCTCAACGATAATTCAAAATATGTTGCCAAAGTAGTAGGTGCTGACCCATCTACTGATATCGCAGTTTTAAAAATAGAAGGTAAAAATTTTCAGGCAGTAAATTTTGGAAATAGCGACGATTTAAAAATTGGTGAATGGGTACTTGCTGTTGGTAATCCTTTTAACTTGACTTCCACTGTTACCGCGGGCATTGTATCAGCCAAAGCGCGAAATATTAATCTTCTTAGCGAACGCAGTGGCCAAGATATTGTACCGATTGAATCCTTCATTCAAACAGATGCTGCTGTTAATCCAGGAAATAGTGGAGGAGCATTGGTAAACACCAAAGGTGAGTTAGTAGGAATAAACACGGCAATTGCCTCTCAGACTGGAAGTTATGCGGGTTATTCATTTGCTGTTCCCGTTAACTTAGTAAAAAAGGTGATGAACGATTTAATTGAGTTTGGTATTGTTCAGAGAGGTTATTTGGGGGTTAAAATTTCAGATGTTTCCCAAGAATTAAAGGAAAAAAATAAATTAAAAGATTTAAAAGGTGTTTATGTGGCTGAGGTTGTAGACGGTGGCAGCGCCGACAAAGCAGGAATTAAAAATGGAGATGTTATTTTAAAGATTGGCACAAAAGAAGTTAATTCAGTTGCTAATCTTCAAGAAGAAATTGGTAAAAAACGTCCTGGAGATAAAATAGAGGTATTAGTTCGTCAAAAAGATGGTGATGAAGTGATAAAAGAATTAGTATTGCGTAACAAAGAGGGAGAAACTTCCTTAATATCAAAGGAAGAAATTAAACGAAATGTTGCACTCGGAGCTACCTTTATCGAATTAACAGAAAAAGAGAAGAAAGAATTAAACATTTCTTCTGGAGTGAAAATTTCGGCAATTACAGCTGGGAAATTAAAATCCCTTGGTTTAGGAGTCGGTACTGTTATTACAAAAATTAATAACGAAACGATTGAAACAGTGGATCAATTAACCTCGAAATTAAATGGTAACAGTCGGGGTGTATTATTGGAGATTATTAACACTTCAGGTCGAAAAGATTATGTTGGTTTTGGCTTATAAATTTAATCTTTTGGGCATAGTTTTTGGTCGCAAAAAAAGTTATCAAAAATTGCTAAAAAAAGTGTGTTAATATTTTAAATTTCATTTTTTTTAGTTTTACTTTGCTACCTGTTCAAAAGAGTTAAATTAAATAAATAATCAACGCGAAAAAGAGAGAATGAGACAGTTAAAAATTACCAAATCAATCACCAATCGAGAAAGTCAGTCATTAGATAAATACCTTCAGGATATCGGACGAGAAGAGTTAATCACAGCAGAAGAAGAAGTTGAGTTAGCCAGAAAAATAAAAGCAGGAGATCAAAGAGCCCTTGAAAAGTTAACTAGGGCAAATTTAAGATTCGTTGTATCTGTCGCAAAGCAATATCAAAATCAAGGATTGACACTTCCGGATTTAATCAATGAAGGAAACTTAGGGTTAATTAAAGCTGCTCAAAAATTTGACGAAACCAGAGGGTTTAAATTTATTTCATACGCCGTTTGGTGGATTAGACAGTCAATCTTACAAGCTTTAGCGGAACAAGCAAGAATCGTGAGACTTCCATTGAATCAAGTTGGTTCATTAAATAAAATAAACAAAGCATTTTCTAGATTAGAACAAGAATACGAACGTCCGCCTTCTGCAGAGGAATTAGCTGAGGCATTGGAAGTTCCTGAAGACAAAATTAAAGAGTCATTGAATGTTTCTGGAAGACACGTATCTATGGATGCTCCATTGACTACAAACGAAGATGGCGGTACCTTAATGGATGTAATGGCAAATTCAGATGCGCCTCGAACGGATCAGGCGTTGATGGCTGAGTCTTTACAAAAGGAAATAGAACGTTCGTTGAGTACTTTAACGGATAAAGAAAGAGAGATTATTCGTTTGTTCTTCGGAATCGGAATGAATCATGGATTAACCTTAGAGGAAATAGGTGCTAAATTTAATCTAACAAGAGAAAGAGTGCGTCAGATTAAAGAGAAGGCTATTCGTAGACTTCGACATACATCTCGAAATAAACTTTTAAAATCATATTTGGGTTAACCAAATATTAAAAAATGTTTTGAAGGCTGTTGGTTCTCCAACAGCCTTTTCTTTTATATCTTTGCCCCACAATCAACAAGTAAGTATATATGGAATCAGTAATCGGTTACGAAAAAGAGCTTAAATCTCATATCGAAAGAGAACGAGCTGCAGTTAAATTACAGAGTAAAGTAGGTGAATTACTTTACGATAAGGGAGTAGAATTGGTTTTATTTAGACATCATTTAACAGATGTAACCATTTCCGAAATATTAAATTTACATGAATATGCCGGAAAAGTTGTAAACAAACCTATCGATGTTTTCACTACTTCTGAACTTGCAGAAGAAATTTTGGCGATGTCATTGACTTCAGCTAAACTGGATATCGGAAAATTAGCGAGTGAGTGGCTAGCTGAGAAAGAGAATTATACTTCAAAATCTTCATTTTTATCNNAAATTGGAAGTCTAAACTCGGGAAGTGAGAATGGAACCGAACCTCGTGATGTTATATTATACGGATTTGGTCGAATTGGTCGTTTGGCTGCACGCGAGCTAATCAAACAAGCTGGTAAAGGACAACAGCTAAGGTTACGTGCTATTGTTACACGAGGAAATAGTGATAACGATATTATCAAACGTGCTTCTTTGTTAAGAAATGATTCTGTTCACGGTGCTTTTAAGGGCTCTGTCATCGAAGATTTATCGAATAAAACGTTAAATATTAACGGACAAATTGTTCAAATGATTGACGCATCTTCACCAGAAGAAATCGATTACACGCGATATGGAATAAAGAATGCATTAGTAATCGATAATACGGGAGTATTCACTACAAGAGAGGCGCTTTCTCGACATTTAAAATCCAAAGGTGTGGCTAAAGTTTTGCTAACGGCCCCAGGGAAAGAGGTTCCTAACATTGTTTACGGAATTAACCAAGGAACGCTGGATGTTGAAAATGAAACAATTTATTCGGCAGCATCTTGCACAACAAATGCGATAACGCCAATTTTAAAAGTTGTAAACGACAAATTAGGAATTGTAAAAGGACATATTGAGACGGTACATGCCTACACCAATGACCAGAATTTATTGGATAACATGCATAAAAAACCAAGAAGAGGTAGATCTGCTGCGATAAATATGGTGATTACTTCTACAGGCGCAGGAAGCGCTGTGACCAAGGTAATTCCTGAATTAAAAGATAAACTTACAGCAAACGCAGTGAGAGTGCCAACTCCTAATGGTTCCTTGGCAATTTTGAGTTTGGAACTAGACAAATCAACCTCAGTTGAGGAAGTTAACGCATTAATTAAAGATGCAGCATTGAATGGTGATTTGGTAAATCAAATTTATTTCTCTTTTGATCCTGAATTAGTTTCTAGTGATATTATTGGAAATACATGTTGTTCGGTTTTCGATTCCAATGCTTCTATAGTTTCAAAGGATGGGAAAAATGTGGTTCTTTATTCTTGGTATGACAATGAGTTTGGTTATACTAAACAAGTAATTCGATTAGCCAAGTACATTTCTAAAGTTCAGCGCGCGATCTACTATTAATTATGAGGCTCCGAGAGGAGCCTTTTTTGTATATTTGAAATATGTCCGAAATTATAATTGCAATTGATGGTTACTCTGCATGTGGGAAAAGCACATTGGCTAAGCAAGTTGCGGAGCATTTCGGTTACTTATTTATTGATTCTGGTGCCATGTATCGCGCGGTCACACTATTTGCATTACAAAATGGTTGCGTGATCGATGGAAAGGTTAATGAAAAAGCTTTGGTTGAATGCCTATCTGATGTTCACTTGGAATTCAAGAAGGAGGCAGGGATTCCAAGAATTCATTTAAATGGTCTCGATGTAGAAGATGAAATCAGGAAAGGTCAAGTTCCAAATTTCGTATCACAAGTTTCAGCAATTAAAGAAGTTCGTGAAAAACTGGTGAATGAACAAAGAGCAATGGCAACTCTAGGGGGAGTGGTAATGGATGGAAGAGACATTGGTACAGTTGTGTTTCCGAATGCTGCACTTAAGATATTTGTTACGGCAAGCTTAGAAATTAGAATCGAAAGAAGATTTCAAGAACTTAAAGCAAAGGGAATAGTGGTGGAAAAAAGCGAAATAGCTAAAAATTTAAACGAACGAGATTATATCGACACAACCAGAATTGAAAGTCCATTAAGGCAGGCGCCAGATGCCATCATATTGGATAATACACAATTAACGAAAGAGGAGCAATTAAATTGGGTGGTTACCCATGTGAAATCATTACTTAATAAAAATCTTTCCTGAAACCTATTGAAAAATTAAAAATCAATGGACTGTATAGATTTGTATTTTGAGCAGTTGCATTAGAAGGTAAGGCTAAAAGAGAGTATGCTCCTGTTACATCCATGTAAAAGGTACCTATAGAAGGCTCAGTATATTTAACTCCACCTTGAAGACCAAGTAAAATACTTAAAATACTACCTTGAGACTCTT
>DORI01000184.1 GCA_003512365.1 Crocinitomicaceae bacterium
TGACAAATTTTTTAAGGTATGGGATCTACCATACCTTAAAATTTTAAGCAAAAAAAATCCTCCACCTGCTGCAACAGATGGAGGGTGACTAGAAAGCAATTCAATGTCATTAATAATATATCACAATTTACAGGGATTGCAAGAAAGAATCGCCAGAATTTTTGTCCTGGCGATTTTTGTGTTTGGTCTTTCTTGTGTATTTTGATTTGTCCTTGAAACTTGTGGGACGCATCTGACTAGCTCGCATCATTTCTGTACCTGATGCGATTGCCAACTCTTCAACAAACTTCTTGAATTTTTTCATTTGATTTTTCTTTCCTTTTGGTTTCAATGTTTACCATTTTTTCAAGTATACTTAATTGTTTTCGGTCATTTGCTATGTCATTAAGATATGACTTTTTGACAATGTCATTTTTCAATCTAGATTTTCTTTTATGAGCAATAAGATAACTCATCACGCCACCTCAATCTTTCCATTATTGTTTGCTTGGTCGTTGAATTTTTCTACTAGCGCATTGTATTCATCAGAGTAAATACTATACTTGTTTCTGAATGACCTGTGATAAGGCGTATCTTTCAACCGTTTTGCCATATACTTTACTGACTCTTCGCATAGATTTTGTTTCAAGTCAAATCCTGTAATATCCTCAATCAAGAGTTCGTAATGATGATGATTAAACCATCGCTCTGTGTTGTTCCAATATACTGCTCTCATGGCATTAATATACCAAATATTATATATGTGTGCAAGTATTATTTTTCTGATATAATAACGCTATGGGAATTATGAGCATACTAGGTTTGATGGAAGAGACAAAAAACACTGTCCTTCATCGTGGGCATAATGTAAAGAATTGGCTCGTTTTAGGCAATGATTGTTATGCCTTGGAATGTTCTGATTGCAAAAAAACAGTTATGATTAAAGAACATCCACTACCTAATGAAATCAAAGTGTCAGGTGAAGCATTGGCAGTGAATTGTGTCAAGCCTGTGAAAGAAAAAAAGTTGAGGAAAAAATAAAGGTATGGTTAGTACCATACCTAAAAAATATCCTCCAGAGTTTTTTCTGGAGGATATTTGATTTATCACATTTGTCTATGGTTATTTTTAACATAATTATCAATTGTGAAAGCAATTGTAATGAATCCACATACGATAAGAGCCAACGGAATGATGATGATTGTTGCCATTAGATATATCCACTTCATTGTTGTTAGTTAATTATACCTCATTGTATATAAAAAAACAAGCCCTTTCGGGCTTGTTTCTAATTATTTACTTCGAGCAGTTCGTTGCCAATTGGAATGATATGCTTCACACCATTTCGGTCAAACTCAGCCTTGTAGATGGTGTCGTAAAGAGGTGTATTTTCCTTACGTGCATTTCGATAAGCAACTTGATAAGCGGCTTGTTTGCAAGTGCCGTTCCAGATGATACTGGTAGAATTTTTGCTCTTGCTCTTCTCAATGACATAGTACGTGGTTGTGCCATCTACAGTGAGATGGTGGGTGATTTCGATGTGCTTGTTCATACGTTTATATTACCTTATTTATAACCAAAAGTCAAAACTCTTCTTGATAATCTATACCATTGTTTTCACAATATTGGTAGATTTCTTGCTTGCGATTTTCTTTTCTTCGGAATACTTCAACACCACAAGAGTCAAGTAGGATGTAGTTGTTGTTCTTTTTAACAATTGTCCAAATGACAATTGGATAATCATCTAATAACATTGGGCAAGCTTGGAGGGACTTTCGTCCCTCCATCCTTTCTTACTGAATTTCTACTGAATCGGTTTTGCGATTCTTGTCATAGTAAACAGTGGTCAAGTTATCACTGTCATCAATGGTAAGTGTATCAGCAAAAACTGAACTTTCAACGTGGATTTCGGTGTAGTCGATTTCTGATTCATTATCAATAACCGCCTGTACCAGATGAGGGTTCAAAACGTCCCACTCATCCTTGGTAAATTTCTTGTAGTTTGCTGGGTCAAGCCCACACTCTTCACAAGCATCGTTAAAAACATCTTCGTCAATCACCAGTTCGTAATTGACCTTTGTAATACCCTGAATTGAAATCTCCATCTCTAACTCCTTACACGAATAGTATATCAGGTATTGTATATAGTGCAAGAAAATAAAAAAATTTGCTAAAGATCTTAAGGTCTGGTATGTACCAGACCTAGAAAAAACCCTCAAGAAAATTCTTAGAGGGTTTTTGATTGATTTGTGGTTAGCTGGAGTTCAACCAGTACGGAACCTATAGACAGTTCTTTCGATGGACTCTGTCTCCGATGTTGCCCGTGTCTCATAAAGAGAGCATAGCACCCAACCACAAATCATTATACTTGGATAGATTGTTTGCGTCAACCATCTCCAAGGGTTCAGTAAGAGATTGTGGATTTAACCACTCCAAGGTTGCTACCCTTATTTGAATCTCGCAATAGATTCTAGCCGTTCTGGTCTTTTACTGGAATGCGGATACTGACCCACACCAATATATTACTGCATCTCTGGGAAGAATGCAAGAACTATTTAAACTATTTTTAGATGAGAATTTTCTTGCAATACTATATAACAGATGATATATTACAGGTATGGAAAACACTACTACAGTTCGGATGTCGATGACGGTTAATATCAAAGATGTTAGCGATAAGTCATCCTGTATCGGTTTCGTTGGTCAGGGTACTTGGTTCGATGGCAAGTCCTTTATCGTAACACAGTACAAAGCAAACCCAACTTGCTGGTATTTCTTCGTTTATGATGTATTTGCACCAGAAGAAAACTACTTTGATGGCGTGGGTTCTTTTGGTAATGAGATTTGGCACTTAAACCCTGACAATGGGGAAATGTGTGGAAAGACTTATCTGTACAGCACAATGACAGATATATTGTGTGTTCCTTACAGTTTCTCACAACCAACCAAAGAGAAATCTCCTACATTCTTGTTTGAGATTTCCTAACCACTACCATATCCCTTGACGAAAGTCAAGGGATATATTTTTATTTGACAAAAAAATTTAGGTATGGTTTTTACCATACCTAAAATGGATTGTAAGAATAATTTCCTTCGAATTGGGTTTTAAATCTAAGCCAAATGTCATCGCCTAAGTTACGTGGAATATTAATAGTGAAGACTGTTCCAAACGCTTCACAAACTGCGTAGTATTTCTTCCCGTTCGTCCACAAGATACATTCTGCACCTTCGGGAAATGTCATTCTAATTCCAATTCTGTCTGTCAAATGGGGTTTGAGGATCTTATTATCCTTGAATTTTCCATTTTGGTATATTGCTGTAATTATTTCTTTCATTGGGAGGGCTCAAAGATGGCATTTTTTAGCATTATAGGCACGTTTGTTTCATTCGGCCTTGCAATTTTATTTATACTCAAAAAAGAAGCTGACCAAGATTAATTCTTGGTCAGTTCTTTAAGTTTAGATATAGCCCATGCATCTTTTGGAAATCGAGCAAGTGTTAGTTTACAATATCCAATTGCCAGCCGTTTATCGCCAATCTTATTGCACAGACTAACAAGAGAATGATGAGTGCTTTCCGGAGCATCTTTCCATCTAATTGCAGATTCATAATATCTAATTGCCAATCTTTCGTCTTTCACCATAGAACGATAAAACATTCCATTGTATTCATATGCTCTGTATCCATTGGGCATAATTGAAAGATACATTTTGACAAACTTTTCTGCTTCAATCATCCAAGCTGTGTCTTTTTTATTAATACTCAAAGACCACATAAGCCAAATCATATTTTCCCAAGCATCAGAATTTTTTGGGTCTAATTTGAGCATCTCTTTGTATAGAAAAATGATGCGAGGATAATCACCATCTTTTGTATCTTTAACACCGTGCCAAAGAACATCAATTGCTTTATTTAATTGCTCAATTTTCTGCTTACGAGTTTGCATTTTCTAATTCCTCTTCTTCAGTGTCCATCAGATATTCTTGATAAATCGCTTGCCTGACTGAATGACACACATTAACATTCTTAGCAAAATTCACCAATATATTTTGTCTCTGGTATCCTTCAAAAATTGTTCTGCGCTTCTTTTGTGAATTATCCCATTCATAAATAAAGAAATGCATAGAATTCTTTATATCAGAAAAAGCATACTCAACCATGTAAGTGCCATCTACACCAATAAATGCATCAAAACCAGAAACGACATCAGAACCTTTAAGTTCATAGCCTGTACCTGTTTTAGAAAAGTAAATCCATACTGTTGGTTCCATAGTCTATTCTACCATAACCTTATTATATTTTTTCTCCAAAGATTCAAGAAACCGAGAATCAAAATTCAATGATTGA
>DORI01000172.1:0-409 GCA_003512365.1 Crocinitomicaceae bacterium
ATTTTCATGAAGGAAGCCCTTTGAGTATTCACATATTAGACCAACGTGAATTAACGACCCTACATCTTGGTCTCGATTTAACAAAAAACGAAACTCCACATGCCTTGGTAAAGAGAAATACAATTTTTGGAAGTGAAATAGAACACAACGAAGGCTATGCATTAGTTTCTTGCGTCGTTTCGCCTGGTTTTGATTTTTCTACATTTGAACTGTTCTCGAAGGAAGAATTGTTGCATGAGTACGGCGATTACGAAGAAGTGATTGAAAGGCTAACTTAAAAGATGAAACTGCTATTTTTTATCTGGCTCATGTTGGGCTGTCATTTTTCGCAAGCTCAATCAATAATTGAAATTTTCATGAATATACCGGATAGTGTTTGTCCTGCTTCAAAAGAACACCGCTCAAAAGT
>DORI01000172.1:450-720 GCA_003512365.1 Crocinitomicaceae bacterium
AAAAATAAGCGCTAGTTACATGCTTCTTACTGGATTATTCGAAGGAACTTGGGAACTAAAAAAATGGAAAATAAATAAGCATAAAAATTTAGTTGGCGTTTCATTAACTACTTGCGGACCTATTTGCAGTTCAAATTTGTACTTTTTTCGGGAAAAAGCAGCTACTTATGAGTTTCTTCTTACCGAACAAGTTATCCCAACAATTATTCCGGATGATTATTACAATATCAGTGAAATGAAACGCTTAAACCAATTTAATTCCAACGACTT
>DORI01000172.1:743-3944 GCA_003512365.1 Crocinitomicaceae bacterium
TACAAATCTTTTCTAGTTATTCATGGACCGCCCATTTTTTGCCTCGAAAAAAAAATATCCGTATTAATTTTGAAGAAATCGATAGTTTTGATTCAGATCAAGTGAAAGTAGTTTATGCCAATAAGAAACGTCAGTTACTCTTAAAAAAAATAAACAACATCTTCATGAAAGATTAAAAACTTGTCTATTGACAAATCAACGTATCGTAAGTAGGGGAAAATCCTGCCCAAATACCCAAAGCGCCACCGATAATATTCGATGGTATATTTACAGGGGTCGCAAATGGGTTTCCTCCGCTGTAAATCTGATTGTATTTTTTATCGTAAAACTGGAATTCCTTCTGTCCTAGTGCTGAGAATTTTACCACGATAGTATCTCCTTGCTTGTAATACCCGCGAACTTCAGGTGTTAATGTTGGGTCACTAAAACTCATTGGATTTTCGTAGGCAAATTCGAATGTCAATCCATTATAAAATCGGTCGTCAGAAAATGGTCCAAAAGGCTTCGAAAATGGAACCTGGGATGCATACTTTACTTCCCAACGATAAGCATTACCTGTTCCAGGTGGATCTGTAAGCCTTGCCCATGAAAAACCATATCCCGGAACATCTGCTTCTTCTCTCCAAAATAAACTATCTAAGTATTTTGGGGTCAATATACTCGTTTGAGAAGTATATGTTTTTCCTTCATTTTGAATGGTTAGATTATAAGTCTTTCCGACTTCACCAACAAGTTGATCCGAGACATAAAAACATAAATGTAAGTTCACTATTTGTTCAACTGGCAATCCAAAAAAAGCAGCAACTGTTTCTTCCGTTCCTGGAGGTAAATTATCCGTGCAAACTTCAAGCAAGGTATCTGTAACCGTACCGTTGGAAACAATTACGGTAGCCCCTGATACAAAACCATCAATATAATTTTGAATATTGGTTCCAGCATAAATATCATTCGTTTTGCTTAGTAATACAATCGCAGGTAAATCTGTTTCGATAAAACCATCCACTACTAATTGCTCTTTGTAGCCTGGAATATCAATTTGCACCTCTTTCGTACACGAAGTAAAGATGAACGACATCATCAATCCAAAAAACAAATATTTAGTTATCTTTTTCATTAAAATTCAAAATTCCATGTTACACTTGGGATCACAGGAAACAAAGTAACCTGCTTAACAGATATTTTAAAATCACCATTTAAGAAATCACCATCGTTGTCTACATACAAGAAAAAGGGATTTGCTCTATTGTAAACATTATAAATTGAAAAAGCCCAATTGTGTCTGAAGCGTTTCTTGACTTTAACTTCGGTGCCTGTTCTCGGATCGACCATCGTTTTTTCGGCTTTATCGTACCAAGTGGCGGATAAATCCAATCGGTGATAGGCTGGCATTCTGGTAGAGTTACGTGCGCCATAATTGAACAATAAATTTTGCTCTTGAACATACCACGATGAAGGCAACGTCAGGGTATTTCCGGTAGCATATATAAATGAAGAGCCAAATGTCCATCTATCGTTTAACTTATAAGTTGCAACTATACTTAAGTCATGTCGGCGATCATATTTTGCTGGGAATGGGTTACCTTCATTTAAATCTTCAAACTTTCGCTCTGTTTTGGCCCAGGTATAACCTACCCAACCCGTAAACTTGCCAAAAGAACGTTTAACAAAAAATTCTACCCCATACGCCCATCCAATTCCGTATACCAATAGGTTATCCGTGTTATCGTTTACATTATCGCCTGGCAAAGCTCCTTCTTTGTATTCGATTAGGTTGTTCATTCCTTTGTAATATACTTCAACGCTTGTTTCCCATTTATCGTCATCAAAATTTCTAAAATATCCCAACGAAACCTGATATCCTTTCTGAGGTTTTGCCAAATCTGTAGTTGGAAACCAAACATCCGTAGGTAGGGAAACTGCACTTAAAGATGTTAAATGCACGTATTGATAATTATAGGCATATCCAGCCTTAATCGAACTTTTATCAGGCAACAAATAGCGTAAAGAGATTCTCGGCTCTAATCCATTATAAAATTTAATGATATCCCCTCTACCATACACAATTGTTGTATCAGGAGTTCCAATATCTCCTTTTGTGTACCGAGTAAACGGACCTGTAAATGCATAAGCACTATAGCGTAGTCCTACATTTACCCTGAGTGCATCAGAAATATCAAACTCATCCAAAACATAGGCAGCTGCTTCATGCGATTTAAGTTTCTGTGCCAGACCTGTATCAAAAACCACGCTATCCGATTGAGCAGAAATACTTGTAGGTGTAAAGGTGTGAAACGTGTAATCTCCCCCCCACTTCACGCGATGCTTTGAATTTGGGAAGTATGAGAAATCAACCTTACCGCCAACATCTCTCACACCCGAAAGCAAACTGAATTGAAATTGATCTTGTGCTGAACCAAACTCAAAATTATAATCCGTAAAAGTTCCGGTGTNNTGACATTCATGAACAATTTATTCGTAAACAAGTGATTCCAGCGCAATGCAGCAATTCCATTACCCCAAGGCATGTTCACCGAAAAGTCATCTTCACGCGAACCAAATGTGAAAACATCTTTCCCATAATATCCACTTAGGTAAAGTCGATCTTTTTCACTTAATTTATAATTTGCTTTGAAATTAAAATCATAGAAATAATAACCGCTTCCTGAAAAAGGTGAAGAATCAGGTATTGCCGCTTTTAGTAGAATATCAATATACGTTCTTCTTCCTGAAATGATGAATGAGCCTTTGTCTTTTTTAATTGGCCCTTCAACCGTCAATCTAGAAGAAATTGCGCCAATACCACCTGTAACTTTTAGTCTTTTATAGTTTCCTTCGTTCATATTGACTTCTAATACCGAAGACATTCTACCGCCAAAATTGGCGGGCATACCACCTTTAATAAGGTTGACACCTTTAACAGCATCGGCATTAAATACAGAGAAAAAACCAAATAAATGCGCGGCATTGTAAACCACCGCTTCATCTAGAAGTACTAAATTTTGATCTGGACCTCCTCCTCGCACATAGAATCCTTGCCCACCTTCTGACACCGAGGAAACACCCGGAAGTAATTGAATTGTCTTAATAACATCTACTTCCCCCATAAAAGCAGGTAAGGTTTTAATTGTTTCCATTTCAAGCGCTACTTGACCCATTTGAGTCGAATTTACATTCTCTCCTTTTTTACCGCTTAGTTTAATT
>DORI01000172.1:4012-4132 GCA_003512365.1 Crocinitomicaceae bacterium
GAACTCCACTTGGTATTTCCCTGAAGGAACAGTTAGGGAATAAAACCCATAATTATTTGTTGCAGCGCCCTGATTCAAAGAAGGAATAACAACTTTTGCTCCAATCATTGCCTCACCACT
>DORI01000239.1 GCA_003512365.1 Crocinitomicaceae bacterium
AAGATAGGCAGCCATTGGATCGTTAAAACTTGAAGGACTAACGTAAACTGAACTTACGTCATCTATATAATCAGAGAATGTTTTGTTATAAGAAAATTCAATTCCAAGCCTCCACGTGCGAGAAATTCCAACACGAAAACCGATACCAAGAGGAACTGTCATCGTTAAAGGACTATACGTTACACCTTCAGTCTTTAATTTTCTTAAATTCACCCATTTAGATTCTTCGCCGGGTTTATTGTAATACCCTTGATTAGAAAAATACATTAGTCCGACACCTGAAAAAACATATAACTGTTGACTTTTATTACGTGTCGGATAATTTCCTAGCAGAAAATTAGATGGGCTAAATTTTTCGTTAGACGCAATAATAAATTCTATTTTTTGCTCAATCTGAATATTGAAGCTACGGAAGTTTAAATTACGAGCATTTCTTATGGCATTCATGGATAACGCATCATCACCTTTTAATGTGAATACCTTCAAGTTAGATGTTGTTGCAAGTAACGGATGAAATCTTTTTCTTAGCCCTAAACCAAACTGATATCCGGTAGATAACCAATTTATGTCACGCATGCTATAATCTTTACCTACACCAACTCCTCCACCTAAATCTCCATTAAATTGAGTTGCACCTAAAGTAAAAACGACCTCTGATTTGTTTAAAGACCAATTTTTTTGAGTATTGTAATTAGCATGTTGTGCGAAGACAACTGAGCATGACAAACAAACTAAAATCAACAATTTCATATAAACTTTTTTCAAATTTACATTTTTTTTTTAATCGAAAGATTTATGGTTTAAAATTGAGAATTTTTATCTTTTCGTATTTCAATCTTCCGTCCCTTTATTTTTTGATGTCTAATTTTCTTATTTAGTAAATTTTTTGTTAAAGTAAATCCTATTGTATAGTATGCATCCTTAGTTTTTGAATCTCCTCTTTGATCACCCGGTCTAAACCAATTTTGATTATCAACAGCTGGATTTGAAAAATACGTTGTAATTTCATCAAGTCCTGTTATGTTTTGATACTTTGTGCTTACATCGTCTATGTAATCTGAAAATGTTTTAAAATACGTGAGCTCAAATCCAAATCTCCACAGTCTGGAAATTCCAAATTTATATCCTATGCCAAAAGGAACAGTTGCCGTCCATAAAAAATATGGTCGCGTATTTTGAATCCTACCCTGCCCCTCGGTGCCTAATGGCTGTAATTCGTACCATTTTCCATTGTAAATGCCTTTTGGATTAAATTTAAGCGCTCCTAATCCCGTATAAAGATACAATTGTTTATTTTTACCAGGGTCATATTTTGTGCCGGGTATTTGATACTTTGCACCGTATCGTTCATCTGCCCATAGTATCCACTCTAATCTTTGAGAAAAATCAAAAGCATTCGTTTTGAATGTTAGATTCCTAGATTGTCTAATTATGTTGTTGGTGTACTGATCGCTACCATATAATTGGAGAAAAGATATAGAAGAACATGTACTAAAATAGGGGGAAAATCTATACCTAAAACCTACAGTTGCGAAAAGACGAGTAGAAGGAATGTCAATATCGAGAAAGCTATAGTCAATACCTTTGAATTGAAGACCGCCAAGATCTCCATTAAACTGAGTGGCTCCGAATGAAACTACACCCTCAAATTTATTTAAGGCCCAATTATCGCGTTCCGAAAAAAACTTATACTGTCCAAAAATGAACTCATTATACACTATTAAACTCAGTAATATTAAGAGTTTATTCATTTTTTATTACTTTATAAATCTAATGACCTATAAAATTAATAAAAATATCTAAGAATTTAGTAAAAATTGAACTAATCGACGTTAATTAAAATATTTTTTTGCTCATCTTAACAGTTTTTTTGAAAATCTAATAAAATTTTTCTGGATTTAAAGATTTAGAAAATAATAGAATATGTTTTTAAGCTTTTTTTTTAGTTTGTGATACTAGTGTTTGAGAATTGGCAAGAAATAGGAAGAGTTGTCGATATCGTTTTAATTATTTAATGCTATTGAAAAAATAATTAACAAACACGAAAATCCCACAACCCCAAAAAACCAAGGATTGTGGAATACTCGTCGTTGCTTTTCATAACTTTTCAATACCTTATCAAAATCTTGTCGTTTTTTGATGCTTAGGGTATCGGGTTCTGGACGGTCAACTAGAATTTTAATCATATTTATTTTTTATTAAAAAGTTGTTTCAATTTTATCAATGCTCTAAAAGTTTTGACTTTTGCATTGTTTTCTGTTAGACCAACTATCTCTCCTATTTCTCTAAATGATCGTTTTTCAAAAAACCTCATCTCAATTAATTGAAGTTGATCTTCTTTTAGTAAAGGGAGCACTTTCAATAGTCTTTCTCTATCCTCTTCCGAATGATCCTCCATGAATTCGTCCATGACCTGACCAATTCTAACAGAATCTATGCTCACCATTCTGTTCGCTTTGTTGTCGCGAAAAAACTGATACAATTCACTTTTCGCAATTCGAAATAACCAAGATGAGAAAGGAACTCCTCGATATTCAAATTTTGGCAAAGCGCCTATTGCTTTAACAAATACTTGCGAAGTAATGTCATAAGCTGCTTCCACATCCTCAACTCTACGAAATATGTATCTAAAAATAGACTCATGGTAACGAGAATAAAGAGGTCCGAAATGTGCAGGATTTAACTTTGCTTTTTCAATAATTCTCAGTTCTTCTTCAAGACGAACAGGACTTTGGTGATACAATGCATTAATTGCCATAGCTTTTGGTTTTATTTAGTTTGATAATGGAGAAAATCGAGCTTGCAGTCTCAATTCAAAAACCAATAACGCAGGTATATTAATTAAGTAACACTTTTTTTTTAAAAAAAATTAAATTGAGAATCGAATTTGAATGGTTAAGTCAGATTTTATCGGCCCTTTAATTTCCTCTAAACCAGAGCTGATGGTACTTCTGTTGTTATACAAAAACACGCCATATCTAAACCAAATATCTGCTTTTCTGAACGAATAACGAACTAAAAAATAGGCTCGAGACCCCTGATAATAATAAGCCGGAACGGCAAAAACATACAAGGCATTGTTTTCAAAAGAATATAAGCGTGTGTCGTAGCTATCCGTATCGAAAAGTGCATATCTAAGTGCTAAATCAACTGGAAAACTTTTTGGCTTATATATTAAATCTTGTGTAAAAATCATTCCCTTTTCATGTGTGTTGCTTGGTCGATCAATTTGAACAAATTCAACCCGACTCTTTAGCGTGTAAAACTCATTTAACGTATATGCCAAGTTAAAACGAATATTCTGTTGAAAGACATTCTCAATTTCTGTTACCGTGTAATCAGAATCTCTGCTATTTTTTTGTCTTAATTGAAGTCTATAACGCCCATAAACCTCCAACGTCTTCGAAGGTTTGTAGGTTACTTGCGATAAAAATTCATGACCTCTAGATGGAGCATCCACAAGGTATTTCATCCACGGAAATGTAAAAACATCTAAATATGAATTTAGAGACCATTGTTTATTCAATCTTAGCTTAAGTCCTGCATATAAACCCTGCTCATTTTGTGTGTTACTCCCTTCTGAAAATCCAGCATTATAAAAAGANNCTTACTATAATTTCTATACAACAATCCAATACTCGCATTTGGATCTATGGATAAAAACAAACCGTGAACATGAGCTTGTCCATCCCTCAAAGAATCCTGAAAAGGATTTAAATTCTTCGCATATTCGCCAAATACATTCCAGTTTTTATATGTAAATGAATAATCAATAGAAGTAACAAAATTATGTTGACCTTGAAAATCAAATTGATTATATGGACGGATATCTTTCAGTAACGCTTTATCGTACCCTTGGTATAAGAATGTACTTCCAATACGAAATGTTCCTAATCCATAATTAACATTTACTCCAGCTTGATTTTCTCTGAATCCATTTTTACGGGCAACTTCTTTGTTAGTTCTATGTAAACCTGACAAATCAATCGTAGAAATAAACTCCAAATCGTCATAAGTTGAATCTAAACTCACGCTTCCATCTACCATTTTTGAGGATGCAAAAAGAAGACCTGTAATATTTTTTAAGCCAAATTGAACCGCTGCGCCGCGTAAAAATCTGGATTCATCAACAGAAGTGTATGGTCTAATTGGAATTGGATTTCGTTTCATGGTTGAAATATCAGCAGTTTTTCCAAATGCGTAACTCGACCACATACCTAAGCCCTGACCAATTTGAATTTGATAGTCTCCAATTATAAAAGACTTCAAATACTTGCCGCCTCGAAAGAAAATATGACCTGAATAAAAATCAAAACCATTTTTTTGAGTTCCTTTAAAGAATTCTTCACCGGGATCTTTTTCCGCAGTAAACCCAACACTTATATTGTTTTTATATGTGTATCTAAATCGAGAGTAATAGCGGTCTGAATTGCCCAGATAGTTGGAAGAATTTATAGTTGAAGAATCAATCATCTTGTCATATCCCGCCTTCTTCTGCAATGTAGGCTGATAACGCAGAAATAACTCAAACTTTCCTTCCTTTATAGCTTCTTTAAAAGTGATATGTAAATTATCTAGTCTGTCGTCAATTCGAACGAATGGGAGTACAAGTTGAATTGTAGATAAGTCCCAATAAGTCAAGCTTTGTAATTCATAGATAGAAATAAATTTACCAAAAGACTGACGATGTATGAGTAAATCTTGAATTTGAATCGGCGTTAATAAATTCAATTCACTAAGTTCTTCTGCATTGGTTTGATTCAAGTTTATAGGATTATCAAAGTAAAAATTCAACTGCTCAACAATGTTAGTTAGATCTAAATTTTCGCTTTGAAGTTGTTCTGAAATAAACTCAATTCGCTGCTGTATCAATTCACCCTTTTGTTCTTGCTGTGCATGGAACTGCTGAAAAATGAATAAAATCCAAACTAAATTTATCCAACGCATTTAGTGAAATTTATACGAACAAGAAACTGCTGGTGACCATCCAAGGTATTGATGATAACTCGTCCCGAAATCTAACATTACCGATTTAGCAAACACATAACCGAATCCAAAAGAATATGAAACAGGTTGTAGGGAGAAACCACCTCGAATATAAACATTGTCGGTAGGTAAATATTCAGTTGAAATCTTTACATTCAAGGGGTATTCGCTATTTTTTTCAATTTCTGACAAAAACATAACCTTATTAGAAAGCTGATACCTCACTCCTAACCTCATTTCGTTCGTATATCGATCGTATTCATAATCATCAAGAATAGCACTTCCAATATTGAAAATACTAAACCCAATGGAAACTTTTTTATTTAGTTTGGAAAGCACACCAAATTCTGCTGTCATTGCATTCGCATTACCATAATTTTGATTTAAGCGCATACCTTGGTAATTTAATTGAACTCCTGCACTTAAGAATTCAGCTAAAGGGAGCGCATATCCAATACCTGTTTTGAAAGACCTAAATTGAGTGTAACCGTAAATTTGACTGCCAATAGACAAAACACCTTTTTTCAAAGGAATAACACCCACAACCGACTGACTCTGCATTTCTCGAAGCAGGAATCTATTTTCATAACTCACCCCAACCGAAAACTTTTTAATGTCTTGAATTGCTCCCGGATTATTAAAGTAAAACCATTCGTCTGAATGAGCAACCGTAGCATTAGATAAAGCTAAATTTCTTGCGCCTGCTGTATAAACCCCTTGAGACAATATTAAATTGCTTAGAAAAAAAACACCGGTAAAAAAAACTAATTTCATTTTTGTATTTGATTCGAATTTAATGAAAATTAAGAGAGTGTTCGGTGTCTGAAGAAATTTTAATTTTCAAATTACATCTTCATAACACTGACAAGTTCTGTATATTTGACAGAAAGAATTACAAATAATGGAGAATTGGGGATTTCATCCAATTGATAATTCAACTTGGAGAGAAAAAATTAGCAAAGAACTTGGAGGTGCTAATCAAGAGTTAGTTTACTTAAATGAAGTGGAAAATATCAAAATTGATATTGCTACAAAAACTTATAAATCCAAATACAATGCGGCTTCAACCAATGACTGTCAAACTTCAACTAAAAACTCAGTTTATATAGATGTATTTAACGAAGAAGAAGCCAACCATGTGGCACTTTATTGTTTAAACTATGGCGCGGATGCTCTATTTTTTACTTCAAGAAAGAAAGATATAAATTGGGATAAATTACTCAAAGACATTGAATTATCTTACATACACACTTGGATTCAAGTTGATTCAAAATTTCAATACGACGCGCTACTTTCTACGATTAACATTCATGAAATACCAAACATTACGATTTTCGGGCCAATAGATAGCCTTAAAAATACGAATGTAAACAGCTTTCAACTTCAACAAATAGGCGCTCCGGCATATGTGGAAATCAGTTTTTTATTAAACAAATTGAACCATCATCTTATAAATCAAGAAAAAAATGAAATCGAACAATCTAGTTTAGTATTTACGCTGGGCTTAGATGGAAATTATTTCCTTGATATGGCAAAAATTCGCGCAGCAAAATATTTGGTAAATGAGATGCTGAAAGCGTATCAAGTTAATCCAGGTCGAATTGAATTTCACGCGCATGTTGGATGGGCAAATAAATCACTTAAAGACNNAGACAAAGACACAAATTTACTTCGTCAAACCACTGAAGTAATGGCTGCATATTCGAGTAACCTTGATGCTATTTTCAATAATCCGAGCACGAAATATAGTAAGAATGGAACTTCTTTAACGGACTGGAGGCTATCGTTGAATATTTTAAATTTACTAAACGAAGAAAGTTATTTTAGTCGCGTTACAAATCCAATTGAAGGTTCTTATGTTTTCACACAAATGGTTGATCAATTAATTGATTCTTCTTGGGAACTGTTTACCCAAAATCAGGAATTAAGCCCTAAAGATTTTAATCAAATACTGCATTCGAAAACAAATTACACGAGAACGGAAAAACTGAAAAGGTTTTCGGAAAAGAACATAGTTAAGATAGGAATTAATGCCTACACAACTCAGGAAAATTCTCTTGATCTTGATTGGGGAGAAATCCCAATTTACGAAGGCACACCTTATTTAATATTTGAAAAGGAATTGTAAGATGGAGAGAATTATATTCACTAAATTACGAAACGATTCTGGCAAGTCAGTTATTGAGAATTCTGAAGAATACCTTACAGCTGAAGGAATAACATGGAAAAAACAATATTCTTGTGATGACATCGAACAAGTAAATCACCGATCAGCTGTTTCAGGATTTCCACCTTATCTAGGAGGCCCATATGCATCCATGTATACTTCGAAGCCTTGGACGATAAGGCAATATGCAGGATTTTCTACTGCTGAAGAATCCAATGCATTTTACAGAAGGAACTTAGCTGCAGGACAGAAAGGATTATCTGTTGCTTTTGATTTAGCTACACATAGAGGTTATGATTCAGATCATGAACGAGTGGTTGGTGATGTCGGAAAAGCTGGTGTTGCCATTGACTCGATAGAAGACATGAAAATCTTATTCGATCAAATTCCTTTAGACGAGATGTCGGTTTCCATGACGATGAACGGTGCAGTTCTTCCAATATTAGCATTTTACATTGCAGCAGCAGAAGAACAAGGTGTTCTGAAATCTTCCCTGTCTGGAACCATTCAAAATGATATTTTAAAAGAATTTATGGTGAGGAATACGTACATATACCCTCCCACGCCTTCGATGGAAATAATTTCATCCATTTTTGCTTACACCTCTCAGCACATGCCTAAATTCAATTCGATTAGTATTTCGGGATATCACATGCAAGAGGCAGGTGCTACAGCAGTACTTGA
>DORI01000187.1:0-3716 GCA_003512365.1 Crocinitomicaceae bacterium
CCTTTTCCTCTTTGGATTTAAATTCAATTGAAGGGAATTCAAACATGTTTTTCCATATGTCTTCTTCTTTGCGCTGTCGCATTAAAATCTTTTTGTCATTTTCGATTACCCAATAAACTATAAATCGTTCTCTTATTTTTAGTTTTTTTAATTTAAGTGGACGATTTTGAACTGTATTGTTCGCTAACGAATAACAGTTCATTCTCAAGGGACAAGAATCACAACTTGGTGAAATTGGTTTGCATTGAAGGGCCCCAAATTCCATTATTGCTTGATTGAAAAGAGCAGGGTTGTTCTTATCCAAAAAATCGTTTGCAATTATCTCGAATTTCCGCTTGTTCTTGGAAATGTTTATTTCCAAATCTACATCATAAAGTCTACTTAAAACTCGGTAAACATTTCCGTCCAGTACAGCTACCGGTTCATTAAAACAGAACGATGCAATTGCAGCAGCAGTATAACTACCCACTCCTTTTAATTTCAAAATTTCATCATATGTGGTCGGAAAAACCCCTTCATATTCTTGAACAATTTTCTTCGAAGTAAAATGTAAATTTCTCGCTCGGCTATAATATCCCAAACCTTGCCAATTTTTCAAAACTTCCGTTTCTGATGCCGAAGCTAAATCGAATACCGTAGGGAAAACAGAAACAAATCGCGCATAATATGGCAAACCTTGGTCAACACGTGTCTGTTGTAAAATTATTTCACTAAGCCAAACGAAATATGGGTTTTTCGTGTTTCTCCAGGGCAAGTCCCGTTTATTACAGTTGTACCAATTTATCAATTCTAATTGGGTATCAGTCATTTAAGATAAAAATTAATAAATTTTGAGTGAAAGTTAAAAAATTCTAATTGTCAATTACTACTTTTGTGGCACTTAAAAATTAATTAACTCAAAATTAGAAAATATGACTAAAGCGGATATCGTAGCTGATATAGCAGCCGAAACGGGATTAGAAAAGACGGAAGCGTTGAGAGCAGTAGAAGCGTTCATGGTGAGTATCAAAACTTCTTTGGCAAAAGGACAAAACGTTTATCTTCGGGGTTTTGGAAGTTTTATCGTGAAAGAAAGAGCTGAGAAAACAGGGAGAAACATCTCTAAAAATACCACCATTATTATTCCAGCTCACAACATTCCTTCGTTTAAGCCAGCAAAAACATTTGTTGAGGAAGTGAAAAATAAAGTTGTCGTGAAGTAATTTTTTGAATTCACGAAAAAATGAATATCTTTGCACTCCCTATTTTTGGGGGTGCTTTTTTATTTTAAGAAACTAACAGTTAAAAATAGATATTATGCCAAGCGGTAAAAAAAGAAAGAGACATAAAATGGCGACTCACAAGCGTAAAAAACGACTTAGAAAGAATCGTCACAAGAAAAAGAAGTAATTGAGTTGCTTCTGCAACCCTCTTTTTATGTTTCTTTAAACTTTCAAAGTGAGTTTAGAATTAGTTGTTGACGCTAGAGTTAACGGAATATGGATTGCCCTTTTAAGAGATGGTAAACTAATTGAATTGCACGAAGAACGAGGCAATTCAGACTTTGTTGTAGGTGATATCTACGTGGCAAAAGTTAGGCGTTTGTCTCCAAGTCTCAATGCTGCTTTCGTTGATGTAGGATATGAGAAAGACGCTTTTTTGCATTATTTTGATCTTGGCGCTCAGTTCAAGTCATTCTCTAAATATGTGAAAGAAACTCTTAACGGAAAACAAAATGTTCCTGATTTACAATACTTTAAACTTGAAAAAGATATTGAAAAAGAAGGTAAGATTTCCGATGTAGTCTCCTCCTCACAATCTATTTTGGTGCAAGTGGCAAAAGAACCGATCTCAACGAAAGGCCCGAGATTATCTGCTGAAGTAACCGTTGCCGGAAGATACCTTGTTTTGGTGCCATTCTCCGAAAAAATCTCGATTAGCCAGAAAATTAAAGACGTGGAGGAACGCGAACGACTCAAAGAATTAATGGATCGTATAAAACCCAAAAATTTCGGGGTAATAATTCGAACAGTTGCCGAAAATAAGTCAACTGCCGATCTTGAGGGTGATTTAAGAACCCTTCTGGAAAAATGGAAAACTATTTATCAAAATTTAAAAACAAGTCATCCACCCAAAAGAGTTCTCGGTGAAATAAACACAACTTCTTCCATCTTAAGAGATTTATTGAATTCAGACTTTACTAATATTCATGTAAACGATTCAAAATTGCTTGGCGAAATGATAGAGTATATATCTTCAATTTCTCCAGGAAATGAAAGAATTGTTAAGCATTACGATGGGAAACTTGAGCCTTTTGAACGATTTGGAATAAATAAGCAAATAAAAACTTTATTCGGTAAAAAAGTTCCACTACCAAGTGGAGGTTACTTGATTATTGAACATACAGAAGCCATGCACGTCATTGATGTGAATAGTGGAAACAGAAAAGATGCTAATGGTCAAGAATCCAATGCGCTCGCAACAAATGTTGAAGCGGCAGAAGAGATTGCGAGGGTACTTCAACTTCGCGACATGGGTGGCATTATCTGTGTAGATTTCATCGACATGCACGATAGAGAGAATAACAAGATTCTTTTTGATAAACTTAAAGAGTTTATGAAACAAGACCGTGCAAAACACAACATAATTCCTCCTTCAAAATTTGGCGTTGTTGAAATAACAAGGCAACGTGTTCGCCCTGAGACGGATATTGAAACGTCAGAAACCTGTCCAACATGTAATGGAAGCGGAGAAGTTCAGGCTAGTATTCTTTTTGCCGAGGAAATAGAATCCAATCTTAATTTTCTGATCGAGGATAAAAAGATGAAAGATGTTGTTCTACTCGTACACCCTTACTTAGAGGCATACTTCAAAAAAGGACTGGTTTCAAGGCAAATGAAATGGTTCTTAAAGTATAAAAAATGGATTCCAGTTAGAGGAATTACTGCACATCAATTATTGCAGTATAGTTTTGTAACGAAAGAAAATGAAGAAATTCCCTTTTAAGTAATTGGATAATCAAAATATTCTCATTAAAATTCAGCGTTATTGTGCTTACCAAGAGCGATGCACTGCTGAAGTTGTCACAAAACTTAAAAAATTAGGTGCTTTAGAAAGCGATATCAATAAACTTATTAATGACTTAAAAAACAGTTCTTTTCTGGACGAAGAACGATATGCCATTTCTTTCGCTGAAAGTAAATTTCACCAAAAAAAATGGGGATTAAAAAAGATTTCTTCTCATTTGTTTCAAAAAGGAATCGCTAAAGAGGTGATAGAAAAAGCCATTTCCTCCATTTCATCAGAAGAGATATCAGTCGCTCTTTCCTTACTTTATGAAAAAAAATGGATGTCATTATCAAATGAAACGGATCCATTTAAACGCAAACAAAAAACCCTTCGATATTTGCTATCAAAGGGCTATTCGTATGATGAGATAAGTATTTATTTTGACTGAATTAACGCTGAAGCGTTTGCAATCCAGGGTCCTGGTCCACCTGCCATATAACCTGTTTTACCTAGGTCAACGAGACTTATTCCATCCTTAGATTTTTCAGGCCTTACGAAGTGTACAGTTGGATAACCCATTACATTGAATTGTTGTTGTAATTGTTGATTTTGTTTTTTAGTGGCATCAGACTGCGCTTTAGCTCTAGGAAAATCAAGTTCGACTAAAATAACGTTATCTTTTGCCCATTGCTTGAATTCATCTTTCAAAAAAACTTCTTTTTGTAAAC
>DORI01000187.1:3850-6366 GCA_003512365.1 Crocinitomicaceae bacterium
TGTCGATAGGATAAATAGTTTCATGATTTTTTATTTTAAAATTATCAATTTTCATGGAGATATCCAAAAACTAAGCCAAAAAAAATTAAGTTATAAACAAGCGGCTGTTTTAATTAATTTGTCACATATGGAATCGAATAACGCTTTTAAAGTAAATTAGTAAGATCTAAATTATTGGTTATGATTAAATATGTACATTCATTTCTTTGTTCTTTGGTTGTGGCGTTTTCAGTAAATGCACAAGTTCCTACTCAAACCATTCGCGCAAAAGTATTCGATAGCGAAACTAATTTACCGCTCATTGGAGTCAGGTTAGAAGTTATTCTTCCGACACCAATTCGAGCGGGATCAGATGTTGAAGGCAACGCAGTGATTAAACAAGTGCCGGTAGGTAGACATGAACTTATAGCTTCATTCATAGGTTACGAATCTAAAACAATTACAGTCGAGGTCACTTCCGGAAAGGAGCTCGTTGTAAATATCCCAATGTCTGAAAGGATTACTCAAAAGAATGAAGTCACCTTAACCGGAAAAAAGAGAGGAGAGGTTATTAATGAAATGGCAGTTCTTTCAGCACAACAATTCAGCGTGGAAGAAACGAACCGATATCCTGGTTCACGAATGGATCCTGCACGTATGGCTTCAAATTTTGCCGGTGTTCAGGGGTCAGATGATTCCCGAAATGACATTGTGGTTCGAGGAAATTCGCCCCTAGGTGTGGTATATCGTGTTGAGGGAATTGATATTCCCAACCCTTCGCACTTTGCCGTTTCCGGAAGCACAGGTGGTCCGGTTTCTATTCTCAATAATAAAATATTAGGTAATTCTGACTTTTTTATGAGTGCTTTTCCTGCTGAATATGGGAACAGTACTTCTGGTGTTTTTGATTTGAAATTACGAAATGGCAATAACAACCAACACGAATTTACAGGACAATTTGGATTATTTGGATTAGAAGCATTAGCCGAGGGACCTATAGGGAAAAATGGAAATTCAAGTTATCTTGTTATGGGTCGCTATTCTAGTTTGGCATTGTTTCAAAAAATGGGAGTTACTATCGGTACTGATGCTGTTCCTGTATATGGAGATGGGGCATTTAAATTTAATTGGAAATTAAAAAATGGTGGTCAACTTTCATGGTGGGGAATGGGTGGAAAAAGTAATATTGACATTTTAATTTCTGAACAAACTAACTATTCAACGGAATTTTACGGTGAAGGGGATCGCGATCAGTTTTTTGGAACGAACATGTATGTAAGTGGGTTAAATTATAAAAAGACTCTTAATAAAAAAACATACCTCACGGCAACTCTTGCGGGATCTCGTGAATCACAACAAGCAAGACACGTTTATTTACAGCGTTCGCTAGATATAAATAATTCAGACACATTAATTCGAGTTGATACATCTTACAATATGTTAGGATTCAATTTTACTACTATGAAATTTTCAGGGTATGCTGCTGTAAATCACAAAATTAATAAGCGACACCTTATAAAGGCAGGCATTAATGCTGAACAAATAAATTTTAATTTTATTGATTCAGTTTTAACTGACCTTGATGTACCTGACAGTTGGCAAACACGCTGGAATTACAGAGGAGTATCCTATATAATTCAACCATTTGTGCAATGGAAATGGAAAGTAAACGACAACATGGATGTAACGGCTGGACTTCATTCACAATATTTTACGTTAAGCAATAGTATCAGCCCTGCAGAGCCAAGAGTGGGATGGAAATACAGAATGGGCGGAAATCAGGCGGTATTCGCTGGGGCAGGCCTGCATAGCCAAACTCAACCGTATTACACGTATGCTTATGACCCTGACAACAACGGAAATTCACACAATATCAATATGGATTTTTCAAGAAGTGTACATTCAGGTGTGGGTTACGAGAGATCTTTTGGTCCAGGATTAAATTTAAAAACAGAAGCTTATTACCAATATTTATATAATTTACCAATTAGTCAAAACAGTAATTCATTTTCCCTAGTAAATGCAGGAGGAGGTTTTTCTCGTGTTTTTCCAAATGACACACTTGTTAACGATGGAAAAGGCGTAAACTACGGTTTAGAATTTACACTTCAAAAGTACTTTAGTAAAAGCTTCTTCTTCATGTTTTCCGCAAGTATATACGATTCAAAATACTTAGCGAGTGATGGCAAATGGCGCAATACTTCATACAAAGGAGCTAATATCGCTGATAATATTGACTTATCTTATGTTTGGAATGTGCTAGCAGGTAAAGAATTCAATATTGGAAAAAAACATGTAATTGGTGTTGGTACTAAAATCACGCGTGCGGGTGGAAGACGTTACGGAGAAGTGGATATCGCACAAACTATGAGTGCTAAAGAAATAATTTTTATGGACAGCGCTTTTAATGAAAATGTATTTGCCGATTATTTCAGGGTTGATTTAAAAATTAACTGGAGAATGAATACTAAGAAATTAACACATGAATTTGGTTTAGATTTAGTTAATCTCTTGAATACAAAAAATCTATTAGGCAT
>DORI01000187.1:6486-7238 GCA_003512365.1 Crocinitomicaceae bacterium
TAGCGTAATTCTTCATTTTTATACGAATAGTCTCGGAAGACAACACTTTATTTTTAAAGGCGCAAAGAAGAAAAATAAACCTTTATTTCCCCTTGGTATTTATGAATTGACTTATGCCAAACGACCGGAAAGTGATTTGGGAATCATTCAAGAAATATCACGTGTATCTGGGTTAAACGAAATTTACGTACATCCACAAAAATCATTACTTGCTTTTTTTATTGCGGAAATATTGAAATCAAGTTTAAAGCAAAGCCATCAAGACAACTCTATGTTTCAATTCTTGAAAGAAGAAATAATTGCCCTTGAAGTCTCTCAAAATCTTTACTCTTTTCCACTACAATTTTTAGCAAAATTCATTGTGCTTTCCGGATATATGCCGCAAATAGCCAAAGAAAGCGGGAATTTTTTTGATCTTCAAACAGGAGCTTTGGTGCCACTTTCTTCAAGCAGGACTCTCCAACTTTCTTCTTCTCAATTATCACAACTAGCGTTCTTATTCAATGGTGGTGTTGACGATTTTCTTGAAGATAAATTGACCGTGCGGCAAAACTTAGAATTATTGATTGATTACTGTGTGGTACATGTACCTGGATTTCAAGTAAAAGCAACGAGAGAGATTATTCAAGACATTTTGTATACTTAAAATCCAAGCAAAAAGGATTCAAATAAGAATGCCAATGATTCAAAGGCTTTAAAACTTAACTCATCGTACGTGTCAAAAATATCATGGTAATGTTTGTTTGGTCCCA
>DORI01000135.1:0-154 GCA_003512365.1 Crocinitomicaceae bacterium
TTCATAAGCAAGCGTTGGGATCTTTACGCTAAAAATCATGAAGTTCTGTGCTTGGACTACGAATTAATTACAAAAAATAGGATTTCACAAAAATTAAGTGATTCGAACCGATTAATCGGACCAAAAGAATTACTTTTCATAGAAGAAGGTGCTG
>DORI01000135.1:183-2629 GCA_003512365.1 Crocinitomicaceae bacterium
GTGGAAGGTTCTATAATCAATACTGTAACGGGACCTGTATACATTGGAAAAAGCGCTGAGGTAATGGAAGGCACTGTTATCCGCGGATCATTAGCGCTAGGTGAATATTCAACACTTAAGTTAAGTACCAAGGTGTACGGTGCTACCACCATTGGTCCACATTGTAAAGTCGGAGGTGAAGTGAACAATGTAGTTTTTCAGTCTTATTCAAATAAAGGTCACGATGGATTTCTCGGAAATTCAATTATTGGTGAATGGTGTAACCTTGGCGCCGACACGAATACATCTAATTTAAAAAATAATTACGGTAACGTAAGTACTTATTGTTATGAATCTTCCAAAGAAATTGACACTGATATACAGTTCATGGGATTGGTGATGGGTGATCATTCAAAATGCGGTATAAATACAATGTTCAATACTGCTACAGTAGTCGGAGTCTCGTGTAATATTTTTGGCGGTGATTTTCCGGCTAAACACATTCCTTCATTTTCGTGGGGAGGAAAAAATTTGGTACCATTCAAACTAGAAAAAGCCATCGAGTACGCTAACAACATGATGAATCGAAGAAACTTGCAATTATCAAACGAAGAGGTTGAAATACTGAAATATATAAATGCTGAAAAAAATTAGCCGATGTATAATCGAATAATTAAAATCATCAATAATATACCAGCGTATATTGCGAAAACATCCCAATAATTTTTAATAAAATCCGTAATAGAAAAATTTCGACTAGTATTTTTCTTATTTGATGGTTTTTCCGACTCAAAACTAGGTTTAGTCTGTCCAATAGGTTCTTTTGGCTTAGGTTGCGTAATCGGTTTTTCTACTTCTGGTTCAACCTTTGGTTTCTTGGGCAAAACTCTTTGCCAATCAATAGTAATGTTTTCTGCAATTTTAAGCACGTCACCTTCTTTCAATAAAACCGGTTCGTAGGCACGTTTACCATTCACAAAAGAGCCATTCATAGAGGACAAATCAGTCAGGAAAACATTTCCATCGGCATCTACAAATAATTCAGCATGGTATTTATTCACCGTTTGATGCGCACAGACTATGTGATTGTCTTCAGCACGTCCAATTTTGATTACCTTTCCCTTGATCGCCATTTTACGCTATAAAACTAGTAAAAATTCCTCTAATCTCGCTTCTATTTATTTCGAATATAATCGATGATTTCGGGTCTAAATTCAAAATGCATAGTATCGTAATGTAACCATTTCCCTCCCCAAATAAATCCGTATCTTTCGAAAATTTCAACCAACTCAAGAGGTATCGAATTTTTATATTGCAATGATTTTCTCTCGTCTATGCACGAACAATCCCATTGCCAATAGTTAGAATGTGCGATATTAATATCGATGGTCATTCCAAAAGAATGAGCACTCAAACGGGATGTCCCTGAAATTTTTCTCCAATTAAACGTACCTCCAACAGACGTTAAGTATTTTTTCCATTCAGGATGCTTATCCAGCGCAAATGAAACTTTTTGCAACGAGTCCGCTACACCACATTTCTTAGTTACCTGAATACGTTGATTAACCAATGAAGGGCACCACAGAATCGTCCCTAAGTTTTTCTGTACTTCTGCAGCACTTGCACCATATATGAATTTAAAGAAAGTTTCATTCCGAATCCTTCCTGCATCTGTATTTGAGCTTGCGTTTTTTGATAAATTATAATCAAATCGAAATTGATCCTCTACATCAGGATTATCAAGAAGTTCAATACCATTCTTTTGAATGTTGTCATCGAATCTCATCGACTTTCCATTTTTAAAAACAATGATGTTGTTTTTAATAGTATCAATGTCCTGATAATATTTCATCAACAAAGATTCTATAGAATTTGAATGCTTCGTGCTTTGTGTAGATACTAAACTTGATTCTGAAGTTGTTTTATTTACATCTACATTTTCCTGACCTGAACAAGACGAATTGCCCAACAAGACTAACAGAAAATAAAAAAGTGGGGTAATTAATTTTCGCAACGTGAACTATATGCGGCTTCCGTAAATATTTTAGGGTTTGCCTTTGGATATTCCTTTCCAATACATTCGAACCACATATCAGTAGAAAATGCACCACTCGCGGCAATCTGCCATGCACCTTTAGAACTTTTTACGAAAAGCGATTGAACCTGACAACAATCATATGCACCGTCTTGATAATCTTTAGGAAAAATCAATTTTCCACCATTTTTAGGTTGTGCTTCAGCTTCTAACCACGCGTAATTACCCGAAACTAAAAAATGGTTTACAACGAAAACTACATCTTGATAAATCTCTTTTTTCACTTCTGCACGAAGTAAGTTTAGCATATCAGTCCTTGGTGCTGCATTTGTATTCGACTTCTTTTTGAAATCCAAAACTGTTTGGGCCTTCAAAGAAAAACCGATGAAAATTACAAGTATTGTGAAAAAAGTCCTCATGAAGGTAGTTTTA
>DORI01000134.1:0-2805 GCA_003512365.1 Crocinitomicaceae bacterium
CGGAAGACCGAATTCACGATCTAGAACTTATCGAGTTAGGCAAAAGAGTGTAATATTCAATTTCCAATCACTTAAAAATCTCATCGCTTAAGCCTTTGTTTACTCGGTAATTTGTCAGGTGAACGGTAATTTTTCCTTTTTTGTCTTTCCCATCATTTTCGGATGATTTATCCGTCTGATGAATATTAGCCGCAACACTCTTAGGCATTTTAAATTTCTTTACATCAATTTCAAAGACTAAACTACTCGGCAAACCGTACTTAAGTTGATCCGAATACGCATAATTTACAGTCATCAATCCACTACTCTTTGTTGTAACTTGAGAGGACATAATAATAGTTTTTTTAGGATCTATCCAAAGTTTAGCAAGTATAACATCCTGATTATCATTTGTTGGAATTACCGTAACCAAAACTGTGTTGACACCACTTATCACCTTCCCTGCGGATTCAATTGACATGTAATTGGATGCATTCGCGATGAATTTATTTAAATCAGTAAATCCTTGTTTCGGTAATACCGCAATTCCTTTTGTATCCACCTTGAATTTGTCTTTTTGCTTGAAATAAAACGTCGCGTTAACCTCTTTAATTTTAATCATTAGAACGGCAGCCACAATGCGAGCATCTACAGTGTAATCTTTAACCGTATTAAGTTTGCCAACTAAAGCTGATAAAACTTGGCTTTGCTGAGCAAAAAGTAGATTTCCGACTAATAAAAAAGAGAGAAACAATAAAACTTTTTTCATGAGGTNNAAATTGATAGAAACACTAAAACTTTCATCATGAGGTAATATCTTTTCGGTTAAACTGAAACAAAGCTATAGCCACTAAAATCACATTGTGGTAGATTAAAATGCGAATAGACTCATTTATAGCATCCCACGGAACAGGATCTTCAAAATAACTTCTCCAAGCTGCCATGTGAGTTGTGAACAAGTAAGGTTTAATAGAATCGAACACGGTAACGTCCATGGAACCAATTATGGTAAACAAAATAATAATTGCCATGGTTGTTACGATAGGGCCAATACTATTTTCTGCAAATGCCGATAAACAAATGGATAAAGTCGAAACTGTAAGTAAAGATAAATACGCAGTTAAAAAGCCGTAAATATATCGCCACTCAACATCAGATTCCGGATGAATGATGAGTCCATCCGACGTTAGCACCATCAAATCACCTGTTCCAAAAATCCAACGTGCAACGTAGAGGGATAAGAATCCTAACCATATAGTCAGTAACAGTGTGTAGAGTGCTCCAGCTAGAAATTTTGACAGTATAATTTGAGTTCTTGAAATTGGTTTCGACGCTAGCATTCTAATCGTTCCCATGTTCGCTTCACCTGAAATTAAATCACCTGTAACCAAGGCTACGAGTAATGGAATATGAACGATTAGCATCTGCAAAATAATAAAAGCAATCAAATTTCCATTCATTATATCTCCAGAAAAGGAAAGTGTTTGTTCGAAGGAAGCAGTAACAAATGAAATATAGGTGGAACCGTCAGCTTTCATGGCAAAAATAATCACACCAATCAGCACCGATAGAGCAATCAGACCAATGTAACTTCGGGGTTTTGCCGCAATCTTGATAAACTCGTTGTAGGTATTATTTAAAAACATCATGCGCCAATTATTTTAATGAAGAAATCTTCCAATTTACGTTTAGGCTCGAGAGCACTTACCAAAATTTCCGCCTTTATTAATTCTTTATTCAATAAAGCAGTTTGATTTTTCTGCAAGGTCAATTCAATTTGTCCGGATGCATTTAACTCAGGCGACGAAAGAGGAAATTTGCTATGAATCAAACTCATAGCCTTTTCGACGTTATCCACTTCGAGTAAAATCAATACTTCTTGTTGATTCAACAACTCACTAACATCGCCTTCTACCAATGTTTTTCCTTTGTTAATAATCACCATTCTATTTGCAATAAGCTCTATTTCAGATAATTGGTGTGATGATAATAAAATTGTTTTATTCTGTTCTGTTTTTAATCTTGGAATTAAGTTTCTAATTTCTATAATCCCTTGTGGATCTAAACCAGTGGTGGGTTCGTCTAGAATGATCAAGTCCGGCTGATGTAATAAGGTTTGTGCTATTCCTAATCTTTGTTTCATGCCATGAGAAAAACCCTTAATTCTGTGCTTTTCTCTTCCTCTTAATCCAACAAAATCTAACATTTCATGGATTTGTTTTCTATTGACTTGAGCACCGGAAATACGAGCAAAAATTTCTAAATTCTTTTCTGCCGATAAATATTTATAAAAATCAGGTTTTTCAATAATACTCCCAATCTTTGATAAAATCATGGATCGGTTAGATGAAAACGTTTCTCCGAATAGCTTTATTTCGCCTGAATTTGGTTTAATTAAAGAAAGTAAGCAACGAATTGTTGTGCTTTTTCCGGCTCCATTAGGACCAAGAAAACCGAATACATCTCCCCTATTAACATGAAAAGAAACATCTTTAACGGCTTCAAAACTACCAAAGGATTTTGAAATTGAAGTTACCTCGATAATGGGTGTATTTTGCATACGTTAAAATTAATGCTAATAATAATTCCTGTTATTTCTGATTGAATATTTCTTCTACTCTTTTAAAGCGATATTCAAAGATCTCTTCTAACTTCGGTTTTACTATAAATGGATGTGTCAAACGACCTAAAAAACCAAGTGGTAACACATAGGTTACGATATCTGTCATTTCCACACCCTCAGGTGTTTCTTTGAAATGATGTTCATGGTGCCAAATGGTGTAAGGTCCTTTGCGCTGTTCGTCAACAAAAAATTGATTTTCTTTA
>DORI01000134.1:2862-5495 GCA_003512365.1 Crocinitomicaceae bacterium
TGCACATAAGTTTAAACAAATAATTACGACCGCATACAAAATCAATGGACTTGAGTTAACTCTTCTGAAATCATCAATTTTTCGCGCATTCGAAAATCAGGAATTATTTGAAATACCTGAAGGCTAAATTGAAGAAAGAAAATCATGAGTTGGTTAGTCTCACTACCCAACTGAAAAATCAATAATAAATGATTACGAAATTGTTGGGGATAGACTTCAAAAACCGATTGAATTCCGACTTAAATCATCACTTTGATTGTTATGTTCAAAATTGAAAATTTCAGCTAGAGACATCGTTTCATCAGTTTTTGTGTTAATTCCCAAAAGTGTAAATAGTCTATTGCATTTTTCTACGGTCAAAAGTTTAAACTCATATCGAAAGGCTAGCCTACCTTTCCTCAATATGGCTTCATCTATTCTTGAAAGTTCGCAATTGAAAGTACAAATTATCTTAAGCTTTAAAGCATCACCAAGAAGACCATCACCAAGGTTTAACAAATTGGATATACCTGCATCCGAAGTTTGTTGAACACGTGAACGTAAAAGTTCTTCGCAATCCTCTAAAACGATAACGCTGTCTGGAAAAGAGCTAATAAATGAAATAAACTCAGGATCACTTAGATGGGTAAATAAATTATTCGGAACATATATAAATCGACTCTGCGCGGAAGAAATTAAATGTCGTATATAAGAAGTTTTTCCTGTGCCCGGTGCACCATGAAATNNCACCGGGCACATGTGCCCGGTGCACCATGAAATAATACCAGGCCATTTGAATCAGGCTCAACAAGAAAAGAAAGAATGTTTTCATGCATAACAGTAAGATCATCATTGTAATAATCTGTTAAGATAATTTCTGTCCTCTTTAACCTAAAGTCAACAAGTTCATATTCTTGAAACTGACTTTTTTTAATCATGAAGAACTGACGGTTTTCCAATCCATTTGGTTCTGCATTTTCAATAACCGTTTTTAAAGCATCCAGTTCCGCTGAAATGATTCGATCGTCATAATAAAATGTTAAACTATTTGAAGATTTTTCTAAAATCAGTCCATCCTTTAATATGACCATCAATTGAAGGTTTTCATAATAACCTAAATACCCTGTATTATTTTCGAAATGCCCATTTTCGATAAAGTATAACGGCCTTCCTGGAAAATTTTCCGTTAGCAGCTTTTTAAGTACTTCTGTTTCAATCTTGTATTTAAAGAATTTTGAACTCGGGATTTTTTGAAATTGAAATGTAAAATATTTTATACCAATTGGAGCGTGAGGTTCAATAATTCTGTAAAGGTTTTCGTTTTGCATTTGTTAAAGTTAATCAGAAAAAACGTTTAGAAATTCGTTTGTAAAAAGTTTTCACTTTACTAATTCAAAGAAGAATTAACGAGCGTTTTTAGGATTATTTAACTAATTTAAATCCACACTGAAATAGTTAAAAAGTCAATGGATAATTTCAAATTTCTTGTATGCAATGTATGATTCGTTATTTTGAACGAATTCAATTATGTTTTTATTCCTAACATAACCCACCCCCTCGACAGATTCCAATATATCGGCTCTTGATGAACCAATTAAACTCGATTAAAATTCACCCCTCAATCGCACATCATCATTATCACATCTTCAATTTTTGTAAAGTTTTTGGCAGCACACGATTTGATTTTACAATTTTCGTTTTTGTAGACGTATTCAAACTGATTAATTCCTTTTAATTTCAGAAAGCCGCATTGGGTTTCGTTGCGTAATTTAACTCGCCAAGTTCTTTTGTGTTCAGGAAGATAAAACAGCAGGTATTCTGTGTAAATTCCTGTACGTGCAAACTCGCGTTTACCTCCTTGCACTATAGTTAAAGATACATTCATTTTTTCCTTCTCCTATACTTACCCCGGGTTTGGTAATAATACCTTGACCGATTTTGGTTTTTAATTGCGTTTTTATCGGTGCTAACATTTCTTCGGACGTGTCCCTTGCGAGTTTGACCTTTGTAGTTTACAGAAGGTTTGACATAAGTACCGCCTGATTTATCTGATTTCTTGAAATCGCAAGAAGGGAATAAATTACCAATTAAGACTAAATAAATAATGAAAGCTAAAAGTTGGATTTTATCTCGCTTGAAAAAAGAATGTAGGCCGAAACCGAATTTCATTGATTCATTATTTGGAATAATTAACTAACTGTTTTTGTTTATAATTATAAATTCCTTGTAAAATTAAATTTATTTTTTAATCCCATGAAACACATCACTGAAGTTGCAGCTGTCATAGAAAAACAAGACTTCAATTAATTCAAGGGTTAAAAATAGGGTTTTTTGGGAGAAATAAGGATGAGTTTGAGAGGAAATGCCCCCCAAATCGATCTAATCTGTTATCTGTGCTGAGTTAGGCGGAGGGGGCATTGGAATCATAAGATAAATCATGAGTATAATCTAATAGGTGCGGTTTAAATCTAGACCTATTTTGCAGAAGTATTAAATACATTTAATTTATAAATAACAAGAATTCATAGTTCACTCTTCAAAATTTAATATTAATTAGTTATTGATCATCGAACAATCTTTAATAGATCGATTTACAACGTAACTTGAACCCCTTGCAAAAAGTGAAGAAAACAAAAAAAGGATACCAATACTGA
>DORI01000115.1 GCA_003512365.1 Crocinitomicaceae bacterium
TTTGACATTTATGTTGAATATATGGCAGCGCCACAATTGGATAATAAAATTTGGATTATAAGTGATCCCATGTTGGCTACTGGAAATAGTATGGTTACGGTTTACAAAGCCATGTTAAAAGTCGGAAAACCAAAAAAGATTATTATTGTTTCTGCAATAGCAACGCCAGATGCATTGGAATTAATTAAACGAAACTTCCCAGATAACACTGAGGTTTTTGTGGGTGCAATTGACAAAGAGTTAACTGCGCAATCGTATATTGTTCCTGGATTAGGTGATGCAGGTGATTTAGCTTACGGAGTGAAATTGTAATATGAATTGGACAGGATTTTGGAGTGTGTTTTTATTGGCGACGTTTAAATTTATGTTTGCTCCGTTTGGAGGTGTTCCTTTTGAACTTGGTTTTTTAGAAACGTATTTGGCGGCATTTCTAGGAGGGTCAATTAGCTCGTGTTTATTTTATTTTTCAGCGAATTATTTTTTAAAAAAAACGAAGAAGAAGGAAGGGGCAAAAACTCACACAAAAACAAATAAGTTGATCGTAAGATTGAAAAGAAACGCAGGAAAAATTGGCGTATGCTTTTGGGCTCCATTTTTTTTATCCATACCTGTTGGAAGTATTATTACGGCTAAATTTTATGGAAAATACAGAAGTACATTTCTTTTGGTGTTATTAGGTATGGCACTAAATGCGGGAATTATGACAACCTTAGCCTATGTCGTTTTCGGATAAGCACCTTTTTTTTGATCTCGACAGAACGATTTGGGATTTTGACAAGAATTCAATATCAGCGTTAAAGCAAATTATTTCAGAAGAAAACATTGACGAATTGACGAATTCCTTCAGTTCGTTTCATACTGNNGTATACAAGGAGGAAAATGCGAAATTGTGGGAAGCATATGGTAAAGGTTTTATTTCTAAAGAAGAACTAAGATACGGACGCTTTAAAAATACATTGGCGAAATTCTCTATTCACGATACTGAAATAGTAAAGCGCTTCGGTGATGCATACGTGGAGATTTCTCCTCTTCAAAACCAGTTAATTCCAGGTGTTGAAGATGCTATTCGATCGCTTAATAAAATTGGATTCCCAATGCATATTATTACCAACGGATTCAAAGAAGTTCAATTTGTAAAATTGAATAATTGCGGATTGAGTTCTTATTTTAAAGAGGTAATTTGTTCTGAGGATATTGGAGTAAATAAACCTAATCCTGAGATTTTTTATCATGCGCACAGAAAAGCAAATGCATTGGCGAGAAATTCAGTGATGATTGGAGATGACTACCTTGCTGATATTCACGGTGCGACCAGTTCCGGAATGAAAGCGATATTTTTCAATCCAAATGGAAGGAACAACTATCAACATGAGCACGAAATCATACACATGGAGGAACTCGTTTCAAAAATTATGTCGATAATTTGATTTAAGCGAACTGCTGACGCAAACGTTCGTAAAGAATCATTCCTGTTGCAACACCAACATTCAAAGAAGATACACCGCCTTCCATTGGTATTTTCGTTCGAACATCAGCTAAGTTTAATAAATCTTGTGTGATTCCATTTTCTTCTGAACCCATAATAATCGCAACGTTCCCCCTTAGATTTACTTGATATAAAGGAACACTCGATTTTTCTGTACAGGCAATTAGACGTAAACCACTTTGCTGTAGGTAAAATAACGAATTTTTTAAGTGATCTGTTTTACAAACAGGAATATTATGCAAAGCGCCGGCTGAAGCTTTCATCGCGTCGGAAGATACTAATGCCGAACCCGATGAGGGAATAAGAATAGCATCCACACCTTGACAAGCCGCTGTTCGGGCAATAGCGCCAAAATTTCGAACATCAGTTATTCTATCTAAAACTAGAATGCAAGGCTTCTTACCTTCTTCTAATAATTTGTCTACCAATTCTTCAATTACATGATAAGAAACTGGAGGAATAAACGCAACAATGCCTTGATGATTTCCTGTGGTTAGCGAATCTATTTTTTGTGCAGGTACAAATTGTAATTGATAATGTTTACCATGAAGGGCTTCTTTTAAGGTTAAAAAAGTTTCCTTTTGTATTCCTTTTTGAATTAGAATTTTATTTAGTTCTTTATCCGACTTTATCGCTTCAATTACGGCATGCAAACCGTATATAATATCGGTTCGTTCTTTTCGTTGGTATTCTCTTTTTTGTTCTTTCATTTTTCAAATATAAATTCTATCGCCACATTACCTTCCAACGTTTTTGCTACTGGACAAGCTTTTCCAGCCTGAATTACTTTTTTTTGAGTCAATTCGTCCCAATTATTTCCTTCTAATGATATGCGAATTTCAATTTTATCGATTTTCCTGGGATTCGCACCCATAATTTTGGTTACTCTAGCTTCAGCATGGTTGAAACTAATTTCATGTTGCTGACAATAGATGCCCATAATAGTAAATATGCAAGATGCTAAAGAAGTCGCGACTAAATCAGTTGGAGAAAAAGCCTCTCCTTTTCCATGATTATCGATAGGGGCATCCGTAATGATCGTTTTTCCCGAAGATAAATGTGTACATGTGGTGCGAAGATTTCCAGAATAGGTGACTACTGAAGTACTCATGTGTACAAAGTTAAGTTATTTATAGTTTATTTAGGAATTAATTAGTTTTCTAGTGTGTAGAAGATTTGATTAACATTTCTTGGAAAGAGCTGATTAAATAGATTAATTTTAGTTAAAACTATTAGATGAATAATTCCGCGTAGGATCTGAAAAGATATTGAACCATAAGAAATTGTAAAACTAAACTAACATCGAATTTTTGAGGTGTATTTTCCTCGCCTAAAAGTCATTCCTAGTTCATGGATTGGCAAACATCGAAAAATATTATTATTAATTTCGCTTAGTAAACAATATCTATGAAAAAATCACTTACCTGTCTTCTGGTTTTAGCGACAATATTTAACGCAACATCTCAGAAAAAAACGGATAAAAAAGAAGGTGCTAAGCTACCTTATGATGCCTCCACCGTTTCATCTTTGTCATTTCGAATGGTGGGTCCGGCATTAACTTCCGGAAGGGTTGCAGACATTGCGGTTCACCCAAAAAATAAGGATAAATGGTTTGTGGCAGCAGCTTCAGGTGGTTTATGGTATACAACGAATCACGGCATTACTTTTTCACCAATTTTTGACAATTATGGCTCTC
>DORI01000061.1 GCA_003512365.1 Crocinitomicaceae bacterium
CGCCCAAGTAAACCAATTGATTCACTGAATGATGATGACCTTGCTTGAAGGCATCAACCTTTTCGATTACTTGAAGAACTTTCTTGTTCCATATTTTAATGGATTTATCTCTACTCACAGTGGCAAGTAAATCTTCGGAAAGAGCTAAGATATCGTAAATGACAAAATTATGCGCAGGTAAAGAATGTAGCAATTTTCCATTGGTGAGGTCCCAGCATTTTAGAAACGCATCTTTTCCCCCTGAATACAACACATTATTTTGAGAATCTAGATAAATAGCTGTAGCTCCGCCGTGGTGCGCATCAAAAGTAAGGATCAAATTAAAATATTGGGTATCCACTTGTAGTATGTGACCGCTTTGCGCTGCAATATAAAGAAAGGCTTCCTTTTCATCTAAAACCATTCTTCGAATTTTACCGCAGTTTAAGGGAATAGAAAGCAATAAACCCAGCGTTTCAGAACACCATACTGAGATATTTCCATCCGCATCTGCCGTGTAAAATTGCTTATTTACTTTGTTAACAGTTATGTTAAACAAAGCAGTTTTATGTTGATGAAAACACTTTATTTCTGTTCTGGTCTCTAAATCGAAAACGTGAAGTTTCCCTGAATTTGTTCCTACAACTAGAAGTGAATTATTTCGAAGAAAAGCCAAACAATACGGAACATCCTCAAATTTGATTGCGAATTTATCTTGTGTTCCCGAAGCTAAATCCCAACGCGTTACAAATTTATCTGCAGCTGCGCTATACAGAAATCGACCATCGTGTTCCATGGCATAAATGGCACCAGCATGACCACGAATGGTTAAGCAATGATGAACAATAGAAGCATCTGATGTTGAATTCAATTTGTCACTTAATCTGCTGACAAATTTAAAAAATCTTGATCGTCTAGAAGTTTTGGATTGATCTCAAAAATTGTTTTTGCCTTAACACTATTTTCTTGTAGACAGGTTGCAAACAACTCAATTGCTTGGGATTTCTGTCCAAGCATCCATCTTAAATTCACCTCTAAAACTTTTGCAATTGGGTTATCTATGTTATCTAACATAAACTCCTGTAGTAATCGCAAGGCCTCTAGAGGAGATTCTTCCATGAGTAGGTCGACGTAATCAGATAGACATTCTTCATCGTTTGGATCTAACTCTAAGGAAATAATATAGTTTGCTTTTGCTAATTCAATTTCGTTTATTTTCTCGTACGCTCCTGCAAGCACATGGTAAATTCCAGCATTTTCTTGATCGTAATGAAGCGCTTTTTGAATTAAAGTAATTCCTTCTTTTGTATTTCCTTCCAAATCCTCAATAATCCCCAATCCTAACCATGCTTCTGCTAACATTGGCGCAAGTTCCAAGGCTCGTTTATAATAATGCCGTGCTAATTCAAGTTCATGAAGTTGCTCATGAGCTTCGCCTAAATAGCATAATGCCATAGCATCTTCTCCATCAAGCTTTATACATTCATGGAAGTGCTCGATTGCTTTGTGAAATTTTTCTTGCGATAAATAGGCATTGGCCATATTAAAATGAGCTGGTCCAAAGTCTGAATTTATCAAAATGGCATAATCATAAGCATGCACAGCTTTATCAAAATCTTCTAATTTACTATGGGCATTTCCAAGGTTATACCACGCGGTGTAAGAATAAGGATTTTCGTCAATAAAATCCGTGTAACACTTGATTGCATTTTTGTAATCTCCTAAATGATCGTATAAAAAAGCAATCTCGTAAAGGGCGCCTTCATTTTGTGGATTTGTAGAAATCGCTTCCTTTAAAATATCAATAGCCTCTTTTGTCATCCCCAAATTCTGGTATTCCATGGCTATATCTAAATAGATTTCATCACGATCCTCAGGTTCACAGAGGCTCATGGCCATTTTAAAATATTTTATAGCATTTTTAGAATCTCGAAGTTGAGAGAACAATGCCGCTTTTGTAAGGGTAACCTCTAATTGATTATCTCCGATTTTCTCTAATTGATTAATCAAATCCATTGCTTCGTTTAGCTGACCCAAACCACTCAAAGATTGAGCCTTTCGCAACATAAACAGAGGATTATAACCAAAACGATCCATTCCATATTCGGCAGCCTGCTTGGCCTTCTGATAATTCCCGTTGATTAGGAAGTGATCCAAGATACCTTCAATTTTATCGCTATCAAGAAAAATACTAGGCTGACCTTTTAAATGCAATTCAAATTGATGAAGATCCTCATTTAGATTTTGTTCCTGAAAGTCGTCGTCCTCATCGTCAAACATGCACTCGAATTTTAAATAAATTTACGGAGATTGTCTTGAAGGAAAAAATTTACCACCCCTAGTTTTCCACATTTTTTCATTTTGTTGAAAAATTCTATTGGGAAAGAAAATTCTTGTGAATTTCTTCATACCTCGCTGATTTAATCTGATCTGACAATATAGGAAAAATAAGAGAGGAATGTTTTTCGGAACTATATATGATACCTGTTCCTTTCTTTGCCGTCAACGTAAATTCATCGTATTTTTTCTCGTAAGCTGAAATCAATAGGGAAAATTTAGTTCTAATCGTTCTGTATATCGTCTTAAAATTTGCATCGTTTTTAAGTTCTACATAAAGCGCTGGATAATGTTGTTTGGCATACAGCAAATATTCTTTAATAAAAAAATCAAATTCATAGAAAGCATCTGCATTCGAAGTGAATTCTGAAGACCATTGCCAAAGAAAGTTATCACCGAAAGTTTCACGGTAAATTGGTAAAAAATCAAAGGTCACCTTAGCGCCATGATAATACGCATTGAATTCCTCCATTAATCCGACAATACCGTCTACCTGTGTTGATTGATTGAAATGCTTCGTTTCGATATACGATTTATAACGAAAGGTTCGCAAATTTACAGGTATTGTCTCAGATAAAAAGCGCGCTGAAAACAGCTTATTCTTTGGGAATTTGTACACCAATTTTGTGGATTCGTCAATGAAAAAACCTTCATCATCCGACATCCTAGGATCTTCTCCAAGTTGCTTTGCTTGAATCAATGGCAAGTGACTATCAAAAGCATGAACGGTTTCGTGCACAGTTGTAGAAATGGTGGATAAAAACCTTTCTTTATTAGACAAATCACAAAATTCAAGGTGTTTCATCCCTACAGTCACCGTTCTTCCTCCATATGATATAGATGGCCCGCTATTTTTATAGGTAGAAATTAGATAATAAGTGGACGGAGAATACTTTTTAAGGTTATCAAGAATATACTGCTCTGAAACTTGAGCTTGCGTATAAAATGCTAAAAAGCAACATAAGAAAATTAGGCGACGAGGGTACATAAGCAATTAAATAGGGTAGATTTTTCGCCATATACCCTATAATACAACGCTCCAATAAAGTTACTCTATAAGAGTTCGTCGATAATTCTATCCATGGAATAACCTTCTGCTTCTGCTCGGTAATTACGAACTAAACGGTGTCTAAGAATCGCCTTTGAAACAGCTTTAACATCTTCAATGTCAGGGGAATATCTCCCCTTAATCGCGGCATGGCATTTAGCTCCAATAACCAAGTTTTGGGAAGCCCTAGGACCAGCACCCCATGTTATGTAGTTTTTGGTTATCGATGGAGCTAGCGGATTGTTTATTCTTGTCTTTGCCACAAGGTTAACAGCGTATTCTAACACATTATCCGCAACAGGAATTCTGCGAATTAAATCTTGGTAATAAATAATTTGGTCAGCATCCAAGACTTTATTTAATGTCGGTTTGTGATCGGAAGTGGTAGTTTTCACAATGGCCAATTCTTCAGCGTAGGACGGGTAATCTACCCATATATTAAACATAAACCTGTCTAATTGAGCTTCGGGTAAAGGATAAGTACCTTCCTGTTCGATCGGGTTTTGCGTTGCTAAAACGAAAAAAGGATTTGGTAAAGTGTATGTAGTTCCAGCGGCAGTAACTTTTCTTTCTTGCATCGCCTCTAACAAAGCTGATTGTGTTTTAGGCGGGGTACGGTTGATTTCATCTGCTAAAATCACATTTGAAAATAATGGACCTTTTATAAATTTAAATTGCTTTGTTTCATCTAAAATTTCTGACCCAACAATATCCGAAGGCATTAAATCTGGCGTGAACTGAACGCGATTGAAAGATAATCCTAAAGTTTCTGAAATGGTATTAACTAAAAGAGTTTTTGCCAAACCTGGCACACCTACTAACAAACAATGAGATCGAGAGAAAATGGAAATCAATACCTGATCCACCACATCATCCTGACCAATAATGACTTTGTGTATTTCGTTTTTTAATTCCTTATAGTGGTTGACCAAGTTATCAATACCTTGTTTATCTGACATAATGATTTAATTTGATTTCCAATTGCTGTTAAATGTACACGATCTATATAAATCGTCGATACGAATATAAGACGAAGTTACCTTCGAATTTACCCAATCATTGATTGTTCGTGTTTTTTTATCGTTTTCCGCCGCCATTTTAATTAACGCATAATCATCATTTAGATTTGCTTTATGGGCAGGAATTCTTGCTAATAATCGTACAATTCTAATTCCGTCTTTTCGCTCGTATATATCGTTATACATAGAAGGTTTGGAGATATCTCCTTTCTCCATTCGATCTGTAATTAAGTATATTTGCTGATCGATTTCATTCAATTGATCCATTTCCCATGTTTGTTCACCAGTGTAAGGATTTGTAATTATTCCTTTATTTTCACGGGTCATTTCATCGTTCGAATATTTAATTACCGCTTGCTCCCATGTGATCTGATTCATTTTTAACATATTGTATGCAGAATCAACTTTGTCAGCAGATTTTTTAAACGCTTGCTTGGAATATGCCGGTTTTTTCAAGATATGCCGGCAAATATAATCGTCACCCCTTCTCTCTAAAAGCAAAAGAATGTGAAATCCGAACTGTGTCTCTATAATTTCAGATATTTCTCCAGGTTTAAGTGAAAGCGCAGTGGATTCAAATTGTGGGACCATCATTCCGCGTGAAGCTTCAATGATTCCTCCATTCACAGCACTCGAAATATCATCGGAGTGAATTTTCGCCATCAATTCAAAGTTTTCCACAGAGAGCTCTTTTTGAACCTCTTGTAATTTAATGCGAGCTTTTTCTTTATCATCGTTCGATATAGATGGATAATTCACAATTTGCTGAAAACTCAACTTCATATTAATTAATGGGATGCTGTCTTTAGGTATTTTATTAAAGAAAGCTGCTACTTCTTTTGGAGTCACTGAAAGCGTTGAAACTAATTTTTGTTCCATTTCTTGCGCGAGCATTTTTTTCTTAATTTGCCCACGCAATTCCTCTTTCAACTGACTAATTGTTTTGCCATAGACCTCTTCCATTTTAGCTTTATCTCCATTGAATTTTTCTTCAATTGCGACGCGAAAACGCATTTCTAATTCGGACTCTACAGCTTCTTCAGAAACAACTAAACTATCCACAAGCGATTGGTTGTACAGTAATTCTTCCATCATTAATTGCTCTAGCACTTCACAATCACTTGGAGCAGTGGCCTTTGGGTTGTTTACAATAAATTGTAATTTACGCTCTTCTACATCGGATAGTAAAATAATTTGATCGCCGACTTGCGCAACTATTTTGTTGACCACTTTTGGTTCACTCTGTGCGAATGTAAAACTGGAAATGAAGGAAATAAGTAAAATAAGTTTGATAGACATCCTCCCTATTTATTTAAATTGTAAAGTATGTCGTAATTAACTTTAATGGTATGTTTCATTGTAATTTCTTCCATCCAATTTTTCTCTAAAAAATTCTGAAAATCAGAAGTAACCAACCCTCTGGCTTCTGATAGTTCTTTCCTCATTACAGGAACCTCGGCTTTTAAATCGACAACATAATGTTTCCCTTCAAATTCATATGGTTTATTCCGACCGACTACTAACATTCTATCCTTTAATGGAGTATACTGATCAGGATCAAGCTTGTTCATTTTTACCTTCACGTTTAACTCCGATGNNCATTGAGTTTTTCAATAATTTCTTTAGACGTATTCTTTTTCTTCTTCAACATTTTATATGTCGTTGTTGCATTTGCCGCAGATGAGCACTCGTAAACAACAGCATCAAATCGTTTGGGCCACATATATTTGTCTCTGTTCTGTTCAAAAAATACGCGTAAACCAGCAGTATCTTTCGTTGCTTTGTTCCATACTTTATCAGACATTATCTCGTAAAGTATGATGCCGTCGTGGTATTCTTTTAACAAAGCTTTGTAATCAGGATATTTGTAAGCTAATACACTTTCTTCATACTGCAATACACTTGCTTTCTCCCAATTTTTCAATTGCTTTCTAACCAAAGATTTTGAATCTTCTTTTTTCAATCCTCTGTAATTTTTCTCCAGAAAATCGGCAAATTCTTTTTGCGTAAATTTCTTTCCCGGTGCACTCAACTCAAAGATTGGCAAGTCCGAAACTAGTTTATCCGACTTCCATTTTCCTGTGTAGTAAGTTGAATCTATATTTTTATCGAACCAAGTTAAAGGAGCCTCACCTAGAGACTTGTATTTGTATTGTTTTTTGAGTTTTTCAACAAACGAGTCTTGCGTTTTCTTAGAGCGCTCATCTTTGTTTACCTTGGTTTGAATTTCTTTTTTCAAGGTCTCAAAAGATGCGATATCCTTCCATTCTAACCTTTTAATGATGTGGAATCCGTAGTCAGTTTTCACCGGCTTGCTGAACTCACCATCTTTCTTTAATGAAAATGCAGCATCTTCAAAAGCAGGAACCATGCGTTGAGAGGTACCGGATCCAAACATGGGAAGTTCACCGTTTTTCTTTTGTGATCCCGGATCTTCCGAATGGGCTTTCACTAATTCATCCCAAGATTCACCTTTCACCAATTTATCGTATAGCTCATTGATTTTCTTTTCAGCATTTACAACTTGTTCTTCTGTTGAACTTTTGCTTGTTTGAATCATGAGATGTGCCACTTTAATTGTTCCTCGCGCAGGACGTTTGTCTGTGACTTTAATAATGTGGTACCCGAATCGAGTTCTAACAGGATCTGAAATTTTCCCGACTGGTGTGTTATACGCTTTATCTTCGAAAGGGTAAACCATTTGAAATGCGGTGAAATATCCTAAATCGCCACCATTGTTTACCACAGACGGATCTTCAGAACCTAATTTTGACTTTGCCACAAAAGCAAAATCCTCTCCTTTTTCAATACGCGCCTTACATGCCATAACCTTATTCCATGCTTCCAAAGTATCCTTTGGTAAGGCATTTGCATCACATTTTATCAGTATATGAGATGCGCGAACCTCTGTTTTCATGCGTTCATATGCTTCTTGAACCAAATAATTATTTGCTGCTGAATCTATTAAATAAGGATTGGCTAATTGTTTCTTGTATCCTTCCAATTCTTTTTTAAGTTTTGGAATCGTATCATAACCTAACGCTTCCGCTTCAGCGACTTTGAGTTTAAATTTCTGAAACATAAGGATATACTCATCCATTGAAGCTTTATCAAACTTGGGATCAGCATTATTTTTTAAATAAATTTGGAGAAACTCACTTTTTGTTACAGGCTTTCCATCAATTTCCATTAAAACCGGATCTGTAACTTGAGCACCAACTTTACCGGTGATGCACAAAATACTTGACAATACTATAATTCCAATTCTATTCTTCATCTTTTTTATATATTTATTTTAAACTATANNAAACTATAATTTGGAGCTTCCCTTGTAATGGTAACATCATGCGGATGAGATTCTTTAACTCCTGCGGAAGTAATTCTTACAAATTGTGCACCTTTTAATTTTTGAATAGACGCTGAACCACAATATCCCATTCCTGCTCGCAACCCACCTATAATTTGATGCATTACCTCGGCCAACTTTCCTTTGAAAGGCACTCGACCTGAAATACCCTCTGGAACCAACTTTTTAACATCGTCTTCTGCGTCTTGAAAATACCTGTCTTTTGATCCTTTTTGCATGGCTTCTAGAGACCCCATTCCTCTATATGACTTGAACTTTCTACCTTCATAAATTATTGTTTCTCCCGGGGATTCCTCCACTCCAGCAAACATTGACCCAAGCATTACGGCGTCTGCTCCTGCAGCTAGAGCTTTAACGATATCTCCGGTATATCGAATTCCGCCATCCGCAATCACGGGGACACCCTTTCCTTCAATTGCAAGAGCAACGTCATTCACAGCAGTTAACTGTGGTACACCAACACCCGCAATAATTCGTGTTGTACAAATTGAACCCGGTCCAATGCCAACCTTAACGGCATCGGCTCCTGCTTCCACAAGTGCCTTCGCAGCTTCGGCAGTGGCTATATTTCCAACAATTACATCTAATTTAGGAAACTTTGCTTTTACTTCTTTTAATTTTTCAAATAATAACTCCAAACTTTTATTTATATTGTTTATATGCTTACAACCAGTCATTTGGATTGAACCATTTAAAAATAATTTTATATTTACTGTTTTTAAACTATCTTTTAATGATACTTCTTCGGGTTTTAATCCCATTAAGGTACATGTTCTTACAATAATTGATACTTGATTAAAAAAGTTTTTCTTTGCTTTTTTTTTCTTCTTTTTCATTGATTTCATTCTCTTAACACTAACTAAATTATTAATTATTCTTGTACCATATTTCTTACCAACAATTATAGAATCAAACTTATTAAAAT
>DORI01000041.1 GCA_003512365.1 Crocinitomicaceae bacterium
GCTGGAATAGATTCGCTAAATGCCTTTGTGGCCAGTAATTTGGGATTTGCACCCATAACTTCTACCATAGTAGTTTCTCCACTTTTCACCTTCAATGGTGTAAGTTGTCCAGGAGTTAAGGATACATTCCAAATCATAGTAAATCCTCAGCCATCTGTTTTCGCATTAAACAATCTTACTCTGTGTGAAGGAACAAATTCTCAACTTGTGAACATTTTGGGTCCAATTGGAGGAACAACATTTTCTTGGACGAATTCGAATGCGGCTGTCGGATTGTCGTCAACAGGAACTGGAAATATCCCTTCATTTTTAGCCAACAATCCAACACTTGCACCAATTCAATCAACCGTAACAGTTACACCTTTATTTGTCAACGGAGGAGTGCAATGTCAAGGGCAATCTACCTCATTTAACATAACAGTAAATCCCGCTCCAAATGTTGATACAATAAACTTGGCAATATGCCCTGGAGAGAATGTTATCCAACCTCTTTCTGCCAATTTGCCAAGTACCTTTACGTGGGTTGCAATTCCAAATCCATTAGTTATTAATGAAACCTCAAACCCTGTTCAAACTTCAAATACAATAAACGATAACCTAATTCAAACAACAAACATTCCTCAAACTGTACAATATAATATTGTTGCTACAAGTTTGGCTCATAGTTGCGTTGGAAATGGGGTTGTTAATGTGGTTGTAAATCCTTGGCCTACAGTTGCCTTTACAGCACTAAATCCACCCTATTGCGATTTAACTCCAATTGCATTTCAAAATAATTCTATTGGCACATATGATTATTTATGGCAGTTTGGCGATGGAACCAATAGTTATCTTGAGAATCCAACTCATCAATTTCCTGCAGTTGGATCCTATAATGTAACGCTCGTAGCCACAGACCCACTCTCAGGTTGCATTGACAGCACGATGGTTCCTGTAAATATTTCTCCTAGCCCAAATCCAGGATTCAGCTATTCTGATTCTATTGGTTGTGGTCTTCTTGATGTTGTTTTCACAGCAGATGTATACAACCCAACCTGGAATTATCAGTGGAGTTTCGGCGACGGAGCGACCACACAACAGGTGGGTCAGGTTGGATATCAATACGGAAATGCAGGTTGTTATGACATCAGTTTAAGTGTAACCAATCAGCAAGGATGTACAACAACTGAAACTTATTTCGATGGAATTTGTATTTACGAGAGTCCTGTTGCTTTAATTGGAGCTGATCCTACTTGGGTTACCACCTTTAATCCATTTGTTCAATTTTCAAATAGCTCAATTAATGCGACATCTTACGAATGGAATTTTGGAGACGGAACTAACGGATATGGTTATGACCCTTCACATGTCTTCCCTTCAGAACCTGCGGATTTTTTGGTGTCAATGATTGCTTTAAATGAAGTTGGATGTAGCGATACCGCATACATAAATATTCATGTGGAACAAACGCTAATCTATTATGTTCCGAATACCTTTACCCCGAACAATGATGAGAAAAACCAAGTATTTAAACCAATTTTAACTGAAGGATATAAAGTAGGAAGTTACTTATTAAGAATTTATAATCGCTGGGGAGAATTGGTATTTGAATCTCTTGATGAAAATGTGGGATGGGATGGCTCTTATGGTCCTAAAGGTAGAAATTGTCAAACTGGAACCTATACATGGGTATTAAACTTCCAAGTATTACAGACACAAGAGGACAAAGAAATCGTTGGTCATGTGAATTTAATTAAATAAAACTAATTGAATTTGTATCCGTTTTCTAGCAAATTAGAATTCATTTTTTTTCAGAGCAAACTAAGAGTATTATTTTTTTCTACTAATTCCCGATTTTTAGGTATCATTGCACGTAGTTTGAAAATGAAGAATTTGTTTTTTCTTATTGCTCTGCTTAGCCTAAATTTTCATTATTATGGTCAAGAAAAAAGTTGTCCGATCTTACCAACTCCTGTAACCTATCAAACAACAAATGAAATTATTAGTATTCCCAAATCGATTATTATTGATACAACAAATTTGAGTCTGAACAATTTCAATCAACTCAAAGAACTTGGGAAAATATACCATAATTTAGATTACACGACTTCGAAAGAACAACCACTAATCGTTTTTCGAAAACTAAAAAATGTAATGGAAGACTCCTATTCCATAAATGTTGCCGAAAACATTGCTATTTCCTATTGCTCCGAACGCTCTTGCTATTACGCGTTCCATTCGTTGATGCAATTGATTCAGCAAAATGGACAAGAATTGCAGCTCAATAAATGCTTCGTAAAAGATTATCCCAACTTTCAATGGCGTGGATTACATTTGGATGTAGCACGGCACTTTTTCACCAAAGAAGAAGTGAAACGATTTTTGGATATTATGGCAATTTATAAGTTTAACATGTTTCACTGGCACCTTACCGATGACCAAGGTTGGCGCATTGAAAGTAAAAAGTACCCAAAACTGACGGAAATTGGTGCTTGGAGAGACAGTACTGTAAATTTGCATTATTCAACTCAACCAAGGACATACAATAAGGTTCGGTACGGCGGATTTTATACGCAAGAGGACGTTAAAGAAATTGTTAGTTATGCCGCTGAACGCTTTATTACAGTAGTTCCTGAAATTGAAATGCCTGGACACGCACGTGCTGCACTTGCCGCTTACCCACATTTATCATGTACTGGGAAATCGATGCCTGTAGAAAGCCTTTGGGGTGTTTTTGATGATATTTTTTGTGCTAAAAAAGAATCAATTGATTTTTTAAAGGACCTATTGGAAGAGTTTATTCCACTTTTTCCGGGAAATTATTTTCACATTGGAGGAGACGAAGCACCAAAAACGCGCTGGAAAAAATGTGCAAAATGTCAAGAAGTTATCGCTACAAATCATTTAAAAGACGAACATGAATTACAAAGTTATTTCATCAAACAATTAGATGTTTTTCTCGATTCAAAAGGTAAAAAGCTTATCGGATGGGACGAAATTCTTGAAGGAGGATTATCTCCAAATGCGGCGGTAATGTCATGGCGCGGTTACGAAGGTGGTATAGAAGCAAGTAAACTCGGTCACGAAGTTGTGATGACACCAGGTTCTCATTGCTACTTTGATCATTATCAAGGAAAATCTAAAGAGGAACCTCTCGCAATAGGTGGTTTTACACCTTTAGAGAAAGTGTACGACTTTTCACCAATTCATCCAGAAATGAATTCCTCACAAACAGCTTATGTGCTTGGTGGTCAAGCAAATTTATGGACTGAATATATCGATTCTTTCGAAAAATTAATGTACATGGCCTATCCAAGAGCTATAGCACTGAGTCAGGTACTTTGGAACCCTACAACAAAACCTAGCTATGAAATCTTTGAAAAATCTCTCATTGATAATCAATTTCCAGTTTTAAAGAGGTTAAATGTGAATTATTCAAGTACAAACCTTTATCCAAAAGTTGAATTGGCAGCAGAAGATAGTGGAATAAGTTTGAAAGTATCCTCAAAGAAAAAAGATGACATTTTTCACTTAATATTTGAGAAACCTCTTTTAATTAGAAAAAATAAAACTTCAGAATTGATCTTTCAAAATAATCAATCCTTTTTGATTTCAAGAAATTTAGGTTCCGATACCTTTAATTTTTCACTCCACAGCGAACATTTCGGGGTATCTCAATCGTATCGGGTTTTGCCACATATAGGATTAGGAGAAAACATACATTTCAAAACTAAACCGAATAAACAATACGACAGCGGTAAATTAACATTAGTAGATGGTCAAACGGGAAGCAGGCCATGGAAAGGACATGAATGGATCGGATTTGATACATGTAATGTTTCGATTGAAGTTACATTAGCAAAAAAAATACAGGTCAAGGAATTAAACCTTTCCTTCCTGCATGAACCCGGTAGTTGGATTTACGCCCCAAAACAAATTACACTTTTATGGAAGGAAAGAACTAAAAACCTTGTGACCACATTTTCTTTATCCTCGGGACAAGAATTAATAAGTCTACCATTTAACCGAAAAATTAAATCCATTCAAATTCAAATCTCAAATGCTGAGAAAATTCCGTCCGGGAATCCCGGAGAAGGACATGTTCCTTGGACATTCATTGACGAAATTATTTTACGCTAAAGACAACTAACCTATGTCAAGAATCTTTGTAAAAAGAAATTTTAATTTCGCCATATGCAAAGAGATTCATTTCTACGTCTTATGGGATTGAGCTCCATTGGTTTAAGTATTTCCGGTCTTTCGTCTTTAATAGACTTTTCAACCTCACTTGAAAGAACAGACAAAATGCCTACACTTTTCATTGGCCATGGTAGTCCAATGAATGCGATTGAGAAAAATACATTTGTTAATCGTATCCAACAACTTCATTCTCAACTTCCGGTTCCTAAAGCAATTATTTGCATATCTGCTCATTGGTTGACAAATGGCACTTATGTTACTGCGATGGAAAATCCTAAGACAATTTATGATTTCCATGGCTTTCCAAAAGAACTATACGAGGTTGATTACCCAGCTCCCGGATCTCCTGAACTAGCTGCCTCTATCAGTTCAATCGTGGAAGATATACAAATTCATCACGATTTGTCTTGGGGGTTAGATCATGGCACCTGGTCTATTTTAAGAAATATCTATCCCTCAGCAAATATTCCTGTACTTCAACTGAGTATAGATTGGAAAAAACCTTTGGATTTTCATGTAATGCTTGCTAAGAAACTTAGGATGTTAAGAGAAAGGGGTGTACTCATTATTGGGAGTGGAAATATCGTTCACAACTTAGGCCTTGTTGATTTTTCAAAACTCAACCAAGTAGGATACGGATTTGATTGGGCCATTGAAGCTAGAGAATTCGTAAACGATAAAATTTTAAAAAGTGATTTGAATTCATTACTTAAATACCAGAATGGACCGAATTATCTAAAACTTGCCATTCCTAGTCCGGATCATTACATTCCTTTATTGTATGTTTTGGGGCTTCGAAGGAACGATGACGAGCTGACTTTTTTCAATGACGAACTAATAGCAGGAAGCTTAAGTATGACCTCAATCATGTTGAGTTAAAAAAAGCTACCCGAAGGTAGCTTTTCATTAATGCTTGTGATTCGGGTCACTGTGATCGTGATCATGTGGCACTTCTGTTGGAGATGCCGTTATTGACAAAATTTCAATGTCAAATACTAAATCCGAATATGGAGGAATTGCACCAGGTCTTCCTTGTGCTCCGTATGCTTGATAGTATGGTATTATTATTTTCGCTTTTCCACCTTGACCAATCAAGGTAACTCCCTCCTCAAAACCAGAAATCATTCTTTGCTCCAAATACTTAAAAGGCATCGGTTGATTTCTGTCATACGATGAATCAAATTTCTTTCCATCAGCGCGCAATGTTCCGTTGTAGTGAAGTGTTACCTGCTCACCTTTTTGAGCTCTTTTTTCATCCCCAGTTTTATCAATAATATATACTAGACCTGTAGGGCTTAGAACCGCATTTGGGTATTTTACTTTTACCTCATTGTACATATATGTTTTATATTCATCTTGTGACATTGCTGAAATTTTGGCGATTTTCTCTTGTCTTTCTTTTTCAGCTTTCGCAAATGCCTCGTAATATTTACCAAAAACTTCAATTGCATTAAACTTCTTAGCCTCACTTCCAACTCGAATAATTTTTACTGTTTTCATAACATCATCCTGTTGGATAGCATCCACAATCGATTGCCCTTGTAAAACATGACCAAAAACCGTGTGTTTTCCGTCTAACCAAGGCGTTGGAATGTGGGTGATAAAAAACT
>DORI01000189.1 GCA_003512365.1 Crocinitomicaceae bacterium
TAACTTTATATGTGATATTAAAATGGTTTTAGATCCACTCAAATCTTCATTGGAAAATATGGACAATATACTTACAAACACAGATTTTAATAATAACAATTCCAATAACGATATTAAAGACTTCCAAAATATTATATTATTATATTCGATACTTAATCAGAATCGGAATTAATTTCATTCAATTCCTTACTAATGTTATCACTTCCACTTTGAGATTCTTGTTCTGATTCATAGGAATCTGAACTTACATCTGAAACTTCGGAANNTGTGTTATTGATGCAGCATCATTATTATTCAATTGTTCATTTCCTACTGCTGTAGAAATTAAAGCACCAATATTACTTTCTATTTGAGAAGCGAGCGCTAGTTTTGCAATCGCTAATGCTTGTGTCTCTGCTGCAGTTTTTGTTTCACCAACTCCATTCCCATCAGCATTTAAATACTTTGAATTACCTTTTTCCGTTTTTATTTCTGCTTTTATAAAAGCTTGTTCTAGTAATTTTTCCATAGGTAATGAGCCAGGGGAAACATCCCAGCCAGCTTTTCGATATTTTTTAGCATCTTTTTTAGCCAATTTCATGGCTTTTTTATTGATTTCTTTTTTGACGTCATCGTTATTTGTTTGTGAGAAAGAGACACCTATAAAAAGAAGGCCTAAAGACATTAGCAAAACATTTTTTTTCATAGTGATTTTAATAATTGATTAATTTGATTGATTTCCATATACTTAGCATTTGAGGTCCGACAAGTACCTCGGGTTGTTGATCCTTCTGATTGACCAACAAACTCTGTCTAGCAACATTTGTACTTAAATATCCTTCTAATTCATCTAGGGTGAACTTACCCTTACTATCTTTAAATTTTTTAAGAAGGTAATATGTAAATAAACCATGGCGTTTTTCCGTATATGGCATTGCTGATTGCTCAGAACTTGTTGCAGCGAAAACCACAATATTACCTTTAAGTTCGCCTTTTTTAGGTTTAATTTTAACTCCTCGAGCAGCTACTAAACCAGCATCTCTAGCACCACCACTAAAGCAAGCATCCATAAATACGATAACCTGGGCGGCATTTGTTGTAGCAAAGCCGTTATACATCTCATATAAATTAACACCTGTTTTAGAGAGGTTCCCGTTTGAACCATCTACCGGAACGATATAAGGAATATTGGTAGACTCTTCTGGTAAACCATGGCCAGCGTAATAAAAAATCAATTCCCCTTTACCACCAGCCAAGTTTAGTAATTTCTTAAATCTTTCAATTTGATTATTCATTTCACCGCCTGTGGCATTGGTAAGAAGTTCAACATTCTCATCTGGTACACCTAACGTTTTTTTTGCATAATCTGCAAACACTTGTGCATCTGCAACTGCAAAGGCAACATTGCTTTCAGAATTCAAACCTGCAGCCCTACTTGAATAATCTTCATTACCAATAATCAACGCGTAACGATTTGGATTTTTATATGTATTTACAGGGATGTCCTTATCAACATCAGAAGTCAGACTCCCAAGCGTAACGTCAATTTTTTCGTCAATTGCTTTACTTGTAACGCTAATAACTTCTTTTTCAGTGACCGCATCAATGGTTACATTGCAAGTTTTTCCACTTGCGAATTTGCCAAACTTTTCATCAATTTTAATGGTTACTGGGATGATGCTTTTAATGTAGTTGTCATTAATTAGAAATTCAAAATCTATTTGCTTTTGCTCATTGGGAGTCATAGAGATATACTCGTAGGTAGTTCCACTGGTCGGAAACACATTTTCCGGTAAACCAAAATTAACCTTCACGTTTTCGCCCTTCCCTTGACCGATATTTTGAATTAAAACCGTTAATGTTACAGGTTTTTTTCTTTGTACCTTACCCGTTGCACTAACAATTCTTTCATCTATAACTTTGATCTCTGGTTTTGAAAATTCCTTGGTTTCTATACCAAAATCAAACGCATCTGGTGCAAATCCGGAAGCTTCTGAAAACGTAAATGAAAGTTTCAAATTACCTGAAGATAGTTCGAGGTTTCCTTTTAATTTGATTTGTACTGAATCTTCGCCACCAGAAGGGATTAGATTAATTTGTTTGGATTTGTCAAATTCAACTCCAGTAATACTTGAAGCATTGCTTACGTTTATCTTTATATTTTTTGCGAGGCCTTTACCAATGTTTTTGACGTTAAAGGTGATAAGACAATTCTCAATGGCATCTAAACGGTCATTTAAATTCTGGTCAGAAAATTTAATATTCGATACCTCTAATAACGGTGGTAATGTTTTTTCTACAATTTGTGTGGAGCTATTGAATTCAATGTTTTTATATTCAGAATAACCAACACTTCCTTGGGCGAGTGAAAGAAAATGGGTAGAAAAAACAATAAAAGCAATTATTAATAACCTCATGTGTATTAATCTTCAGTTTAAACTATGTCAAAATTATGGTTTTTTTACATGTTTAACTATATCTTTCATCAATTTTTTAAAATTTATATTAAGCTATGTCTTTATTTCAACTCACATTAGCTGCATGAAATTCTTAGCATTGGATGTTATGAAATTTCATTTTCCTCTTAATTTTTCTAATTTCGTATTATGCGTCAGTTGGTTTCAATCATTTTTCATTTTTCAGTTTTCGGTGTTTTCTCCCAAACCATTGAAAATGTGGATTTTTATGTTGAAAGTCAGCGCATTGTGGTGCGCTATGATTTGATTTACCCTAAACCCGACACGCTCATCAATGTTTCCTTAGTTTTTCGAAACGACAAAGGCGATAAAATAACACCAGTTTCTGTTACGGGAGATTTGAACAAAGTGAAGCCGGGGGTGGGTAAACGTATTTTTTGGGATGCATTGAAAGACCAGGTAGTATTATCGGGGAAATACAAGGTCAGTGTCTATGATAAAATTGGTTTAACTTTCCAATTTGACGATTTAATTTATGAGGATGGAAATAATGAGAATTTCCCTATTCCATTGGTAACAGCTTCCCCGAAAAATTCAACAGAAGTAGGAGGTATAATCTGGATGAATGATAATATTAAATTGAAGTGTTTTCGGAATGGTGACAGCATTCCTCAGGCCCAATCAAATGCAGACTGGTGTTTGGCAAATAAATTAAAGCAACCAGCATGGTGTTATTTAAACTTTGATGAAAATCACCCTGAATTAAATGAAGTACTTTATAATAAGTATGCTATTTTAGACAAAAGAGGACTAGCGCCAAAAGAATGGCATATTCCAAATGGTATTGAATGGAAAAGCCTATTTTTTCAATTTCACAGAAATCAAAAATCCGATGATTTTTTTTCTACAGTAGAAGGATTTAGATCGGAAAACGGGGATTTTATTAAAGGAGAGAAAATAAATAGAAGGTGGGGCATAAATCAAACTATATATAGAGGTTTTGATTCAATTATAGCTTTTATTGCTGCCTATTCAGATGGAGTATACAATACTATAGGGACTTTTGAAAATATAGGATTACCTGTGAAGTGTTGTTGGAATTACGAATTGTTTGGAGTATCAGAAGACACTTTTGTGATAAATCAATTTCAGGAATTAAAAGGTATTCGACTTGGAATCAATCCTGAACCGATTGAACCGATTGAAACTTTTATTGAAGAGGAAGCTGAATATCCAGGTGGTTCTGCCGAAATGACTAAATTTATTAACGAGAACATTGATTATCCTCAAGAGGCCATTGATTTAGGTATCATAGGCCGTGTAACGGTACGTTTTGTTGTTGAAAAAGATGGCCGGATCTCAAACGTTTCTGTAGCTACTCCATTACCCGGTTGTAAAGTATGCGACAAAGCGGCGGTAAAATTGATAGAAAAAATGCCGCCATGGAAACCGGGAAAAAATGGGGGACGTAAGGTTCCTAGTTGGGTTGCTTTACCAATCAAATTCGATTATAATTAATTTGTACTTTTGAAAATAAGATATTTATTTAATGTTCTTTTACCTTAGAATAATTTTATTAGGTTTTATTCCTTCATTGTTTGCCCAAACCATTGAAAACGTGGATTTCTATGTTGAAAGTCAGCGCATTGTGGTGCGCTATGATTTGATTTACCCGACACCTGACACGCTCATCAATGTTTCTTTAGATTTTCGAAACGACAAAGGCGATAAAATAACACCAGTTTCTGTTACGGGAGATTTGAACAAAGTGAAGCCCGGAGTGGGTAAACACATTAATTGGGATGCACTGAAAGACCAGGCAGAATTATCGGGGAAATATAAGGCAGAACTTTGCATTGACCAAATTAAAACCATTCAAATTGGAACCCAAGTTTGGATGGTTGAAAAT
>DORI01000225.1:0-198 GCA_003512365.1 Crocinitomicaceae bacterium
AGTTGTACGCAAGCCAATAATGCTCCAGTAATCAATCCTCCGTTTGCAGGAGGATCCTTCGAGACTACGGTTATTGCCGGTAATGTTGTAAATTTTAGTTTGAACGCAGTTGATATGGATTTACTGCAAAACGGAACTCCACAAAGTCTTACCTTAATTGCAAGCGGTCCGATGTTCGGTAACGGTTTTAATACAAAT
>DORI01000225.1:279-3790 GCA_003512365.1 Crocinitomicaceae bacterium
TTGGCAAACAGACTGTAATCATTTGGTTAATCAATATGGTATTGTAGCAGATGTAGTTCCTTACAACTTTGTATTTCGTGTTCAAGATGATTTTTGTCAGGTTCCCAAAGTAAGCTATGCAACAGTTACCATTAAGGTAGTAAATCCTGGTGTGATCCCTCCTACTTCAATTACCTGCATCCAAACAGCTCCAAATGGAGACCTTACGATTAATTGGAATTCTTCAATTAATCCCACCAACTCATTTGTGTCCTATCGCTTAAGGTCTCTGCAAGGTTTGGACATTACAATTCCTGATATTTCTACAACTTCTTACACTATACCGGCAGTTAACGCCGTACATGATTTTTATATAGGCGTACAGTCCGGATGTAATGGGAACATCATAAAATATTCAGATACACTAAAAAATATTCATTTAGTATTGACAAATCCAGGTAATGGGACGGCAGTTCTTCAATGGAATACTCCAATTAATCCACAAGGACCAAATATGAATAATTTCGTACATATTTACCGTGAATATCCAACAAATACTTTCGAATTAATTGACAGTGTTCCTTATGCCACTTTACAATTCAAAGACACAATAGATATTTGTTCAGACCTTATAGGTTACCACTTAGTTTTACCGAATTATCCATGTTCTTACAATTCAAACTATGCCTATGATACATTCGAAGACATGATTACTCCTGATATACCTATTATTTTAGGTGCAGGAGCTGATACTTCTCAAAATGGGAATGTATTGATTACTTGGAATCAAAACGGTCAGGAAGATACTTATGGTTACGTAATTTACACATTTGATGGTAATGGATTTCTTTTTGAGCTAGATACTGTTTGGGGTTGGCAAAACACGAGTTATACCTATCCTGATAATTTAGCCAATGGTCCACTTTCGTATTCGGTAGCCGCTTTCGATTCTTGTTTTACTTCTTCATTTCCTGTAACCTATCAAACTTCGGCTAAAGCAAATATCAATAAAACAATGATACTAGTTGGGGAAATTCAAATGTGCGAAAAAACAGCAACATTTTCCTGGACTCCTTATGTTGGTAGGGCAGTTTCAGATTACAGAATTTGGAAAAAACAAAATGGAAATTGGGAAATTATTTTGTCTACAAATGAAACCACAGCAATAGTTAATGTTGATAATGGAGAAAGTTATTGTTTTTATGTCGAAGCTGTTTTCAATGATGGAAATAGCGCTTTTTCGTCGCCATCATGTTTTGTAGTGCCATCACCGGGACAACCTAGTTTTCATTATTTTGAATTGGTAACTATTCATGATGAGGACGTGATTTTAACAGATTATATAGATGCCTCTGTAGGAATTCAAGCTATTCAATTTGAGAGGAGACGTGCTTTTGACGGTGCATTCGAAATTATTGCCACAGTTCCGGTTACGAGTAATTTCACTTCATTTATAGACGAAACTGCAAATGTTAACGAATATTCGCTCGAGTACAGAACTACGTTCATTGACAGTTGTGGAGGCTTAGCACCTAATTATGCCAACATAAACAGAACAATCTATTTATCTGGAAACTCGGATGAATACAATTTAGTAAATTCTTTAATATGGAATCGATACGAAGGATTTAATGCAGGTGTTTCGCATTACCTCATATATAGAACTTTGAATGGAAGTTTTAACGCTGGACCGATCGCTCAAATTTCGAATTTGGACAATAACCAAGCATTGTATTCGTATACGGACGAAATAGATAATTTAATTTCCAACGTAGAATCTAATGTTATTTCCGATTATAGCAATGGGGCAGTATGTTACAGAATAGTTGCAGTGGAGAAAACTGGTAATATTTTCGGTTTGCAAGATTCAAGTCAATCGAATGATTTATGCTTAAATTATAAATCTTTTGTTTTTATTCCAAATGCCTTTACTCCTGGTGGTTTAAATCCAATTTTTATCCCGGTCATCACAAATGTTTCCGAAACAAATTATTCCTTTGAAATATTAAACCGATGGGGAGATATTTTTTTTAGTACTCATGATATCCTCCAAGGGTGGGATGGTAAAATTGATTCGAACGGGAAGGATGCAGCAAACGATATTTATAGATACCGAATTGAATTTGAAGACCAAAATGGAAATTTTCATACAAAAACTGGTATGGTAAGTCTTTTGAGATAATGAAAAAGGTACTAATCATTCAAACTGCCTACATTGGGGACGTAATTTTGGCTACCCCTTTAATCGAAACGCTTCATCTTAATTTTCCTGAAAGCAAAATTGATTTCATGATAAAAAAAGGAAATGAAGTACTTTTGACAGGCCATCCAAAACTTCAAAAAATTTATGTTTTTGATAAATCCAATAAACGATCATCCCTCTTAACTAACATTCGCGAAATACGAAAAAACGAGTACGATTTGGTTATTAATTTGCACCGCTATGCTTCATCGGGAATAATTGCAGGATTTTCGCGAGCTAAACTCATAGTAGGATTCAAGAAAAATCCATTTTCATGGATGTACACGCATCGGTTCGTTCATGACACTGAAAATGGTCAACATGAAGTTGATCGCAATCTTTCGTTATTAAAATTTCTTGGTTCGGATGTTGTTCGAAGACCAAAACTATATCCAATTGAGGAACATTTTGAAAAAACTACTCTCTATTTGAAAAGCTCATTTATTTGCCTTGCTCCCGCCTCGGTATGGAAAACTAAAGCAGCACCCATCGAAAAATGGTTAGACATTATTATCCAATACAAAGAAAAATCAACCATTTACCTAGTTGGTGCTTCAACAGATTTTGAACTATGTGAATCAATTATTAAAAAAACAGATGCCTCATCAATTGTAAATTTGTGTGGAGTATTATCACTCATGGAAACTGCAGCTCTTTTTACAAAAGCAGAGCGTGTTTTTGTAAATGATTCTGGACCACTTCATATTGCAAGCGCAATGAACACACCCGTAACAGCATTTTTTTGCTCCACAGTTCCAAGTTTTGGATTTGGACCATTATCCGAAGATTCTAAGGTTATAGAGGTGAAAAATTTAACCTGCAGACCATGTGGACTTCATGGTAAAACACAATGCCCGGAGGGTCACTTCAAGTGCGGGAGAGATCTACTTATTCACTAAAGAAAAGATAATCTCCTAGTTCATTAGATTTAAATGACAGAGCTTTCTTTGATTCATGAAATAAATCGTAGCCAATCTTTAGTGAATGCCAAAAACTACTCCAATTTCTGTATTCTTTATTAAGAAGATGTGATTTCAAATTTGCCTCTGACATTTCAAAAGGAAAAATATAAACTGGAATTTTAGTTTGACCATTATCGTGTGCTTTAACTGCCAACCAGTATATTTCCTTTATTTTATCATCCATTGGTAAACAACCAATTGTTACGCAATCGCCATGAATAAATATATCACCTCCTAAATTGGCAGCTTTACTTCTACTTCGGTCGGCTGTATTAGGATAATTAAGCCCCATCGATAGATAAAATGCACTTGTTGGATTAAATACATT
>DORI01000106.1:0-698 GCA_003512365.1 Crocinitomicaceae bacterium
TAGCTGGATTTCTAGCTGGATTAATTGCTTTATTTACGCCTTGTATGTTTCCGATGATTCCTATGACCGTAACATTTTTCACGAAGCAGTCAAAAACTAGACGAGAGGGAATAATGAAAGCGCTAATTTATGGTGCATCAATCATTATTATTTATGTGACGTTTGGTTTGATATTTACAGCGGCGACCGGACCAATTGGATTGAATGACTTGTCCACAAACATATNNACTCATGGGTTAATAAAATGGATAAACAAGCTGATCGAGGCGGGCTCATCGGTATTTTCTTCATGGCCTTTACACTTGGATTAGTATCTTTTTCTTGCACTGGTCCAATTATAGGGAGCTTATTAGTGGAGGCTGCAACAAGCGGATCTTATTTTACCCCTGCTATCGGAATGACTGGTTTCTCACTTGCATTAGCAATTCCATTTACTTTGTTTGCCATTTTTCCAGGTTGGTTAAATTCACTTCCCCAGTCGGGAGGTTGGTTAAATAGTGTAAAGGTTTGCTTGGGATTATTAGAAATTGCTTTTGCTTTAAAATTCCTTTCTGCCGTAGATTTAGCCTACCATTGGGGAATACTTACTCGTGAATGGTTCATTGGAACTTGGTTTGTTATTTTCGCAGTGATGGGACTTTACTTACTTGGAAAAATCAGGTTTTCACATGATTCTCCAATTGAAAAAATTTCTGTAA
>DORI01000106.1:738-8375 GCA_003512365.1 Crocinitomicaceae bacterium
ACACGATTTATGTTTGCTTTCCTTTCGCTGACATTTGCTATTTATTTACTCCCAGGAATGTTTGGTGCTCCAATTAAACTACTGAGTGGTATAGCACCTCCAACTACCTATTCAGAGGATAAATTCTTGTTTAACCACGGTGGACTCGACAATGGATTAGTGAAAGATGAAATAACGGCAAAATACCGAGAACACATGCACGAATCAGGAGATGGCTCTGTTATGGTGTTTCACGATTTAGAAATTGCAAAGGCCTATGCTAAAGAACGTAATTTGCCAATAATGCTTGATTTTACAGGATATGCATGTCAAAATTGTCGTAAGATGGAAACAACAGTTTGGGCCGACGAGCGCATTAAATCAACTTTACAAACGCGTTTGGTTATTGCTTCTCTTTATGTTGATGATCACGAACCACTTCCTGAAAGTGAGCACCGTTATTCTGAAGCGATTGGTGGAAATGTGAAAGAGGTCGGAAATATTTGGGCAGAATTACAAATAACGCGCTATAAAAGTTTCCAACAACCTCTGTATGCGATTATTGATCACGATGGAAATGATTTAGTTCAATCTGTAGGTTATACGCCAGATATTAATGTATTCAAACAATTTCTCGAAACTGGTATCGAGAATTTCAATAAAAACAAAAAGAAATAAGTGTTGAGGTAGTGAAGCTTTGTATTGCTGAAAAACCAAGTGTTGCGAGAGATTTGGCGCAAATTTTAGGCGCTACAACCCGAAGAGATGGTTACTTAGAGGGGCCGGAATATTGTGTCACCTGGGTATTCGGTCATTTATGTTCATTAAAAGATCCTGAAGATTATCTTGCGAATTGGAAATATTGGAAATTAGAAGATTTACCGATTATTCCGGCTCAATTTGGAATTAAATTACGAGAAGACGAAGGAGCAAAAAAACAATTCCAAGTAATCGAAAAACTAATCAGTTCCGCCTCAGAAGTTATAAATTGTGGTGATGCCGGTCAAGAAGGAGAACTCATTCAAAGGTGGGTATTGTTAAAGGCAAAATGTTCCGTACCGGTGAAAAGACTATGGATTTCTTCTTTAACAGAAGATGCAATTAAGCAAGGATTTTCCAAGTTAAGAGATGCCAGTGAATTTGATACACTTTTTGCTGCCGGAAATGCACGTGCCGTAGGTGATTGGCTGTTGGGAATTAATGGAACACGTCTTTACACCAAAAAATATGGCAAGGAGAAAATGACGCTTTCGGTTGGCAGGGTGCAAACCCCAACTCTTGCTATGATTGTGCAACGTCAAAAAGAAATTGATGCCTTCAAATCTGAAGAGTATTGGGAGTTAAAAACGCTTTATCGAAATACCGAATTTACCTGTCAAATTGATCGATTAAAAACAGAAACCAAGGCCTTAAAAGGATTAGAGTATTTACAGAATAAGCTGTTTGAGGTAATCGATTTCGAACAAAAAGAAGGTAAAGAAGGAAATCCTAGACTTTATGATCTAACAGGCTTTCAAGTTGATGCGAATAAACGATATGGAAAAAGTGCAGAAGAAACATTGAATATCGTTCAAAGTTTATATGAAAAAAAATTGGTTACCTATCCTCGAGTTGACACAACCTACCTATCAGAGGACCTTCATCCTAAAATACCCGAAATTCTAAAAGGATTAAAGGATTATTCTCGTTTTACAGAATCTATTCTTTCAAGTCCTATTCCGAAATCCAAAAGTATTTTCGATAATGAAAAAATAACTGATCATCATGCGATTATTCCTACAGGAATTTATCCAAATGGTCTCAGTGAAGAAGAACGAAAAATTTATGACCTTATCGCCAGAAGATTTATTTCAGCTTTTTATCCTGAATGCCGAATCTCTACTACCACCGTAATCGGAAAGGTTGATGAATTAAATTTTAAAGCAATTGGAAAACAACTCGTTTTTATAGGTTGGAAAACAGTTTACGAAGAGTTGAAAGATGAATCGTCTTCTAAAAAAACGGATGAAGAGGATAAAATATTACCTCTTTTTACCGTTGGCGAAATAGGTCCACATGAACCTTTTATTCATAAAGGAAAAACTTCACCTCCAAAATATTTCACAGAAGCTACGTTGCTACGAGCAATGGAAAGCGCAGGAAAACTTGTAGAAAATGAAGAGATGAGAGAACTCATGAAAGAAAATGGTATCGGAAGGCCCTCCACCAGAGCTAGTATCATTGAAACACTATTCAAACGAAAATATATTGAAAAGAAAAAAAAGAACATTATTGCCACCGAAACCGGCATACATTTAATCGATACAATTCAAAATGAATTATTAAAAAGTCCCGAACTCACGGGACAATGGGAATATAAACTTAGACAAATTGAAAAAGGAAAGTTCACGGGTCTTCAATTTAAAGAAGAATTGTCAAAAATGGTCCGTACAATCGTAGACGAAGTAATATTTGGAAAACAGGATTGAACTTCAATAATTACTTACAAAGTAAAAAATAATGGTTTGCCTCTTTGAGCGAACCCGATTCACATGCGTGTAGGAGCATTAATTCCCATAAGATAAAGTGCATCTTTCAATACTCCACCAACTGTTTCAGCCAACACCAATCTCATCTCTTTTGTTTTCACATTTTCTTCAGATAAAATTTTAACAGCTTGGTAAAAATGGTTGAATGATTTTACCAGTTCATAGGTATAGTTTGCCAATAAAGCAGGTGAATACGAAGCTGCGGCTTCTTGAACCATCAACGGGAATTGAATTAAATTTTTGACAACCTCTTTTTCTTCATCCAATAAATTTACTTCTCCAAATTGAACATTTTGACGATTAGGTTCTGCTTTCTTAAGTAGAGAGCAAATTCTCGCATGAGTATATTGTAAAAATGGCCCGGTATTTCCATTTAACTCGATAGATTCTTCTGGATTAAATAGCATTCTCTTCTTGGGATCTACTTTTATTAGGTAGTATTTTAGCCCTCCAAGTCCAATTTGTTCGTACAGATTTAATTTTTCCTCTTCATCCAAACCATCCAAATGACCTCGTTCTTTAGTCATTTCCGTAGCTTTTTCTACTACCTCTTGCATTAAATCATCTGCGTCTACCACTGTTCCTTCTCTCGATTTCATTTTACCGGAAGGAAGATCTACCATTCCATAAGAAAGATGGTAACAATTTTGTGCCCATGAAAAACCTAGTTTTTCAAGAATTAAAAACAATACCTTGAAATGATAATCTTGCTCATTACCAACAGTATATACAATTCCAGATAAATTGGAAAAATCTTCAAATCTTTCAATGGCAGTACCAATATCTTGAGTCATATAAACAGCCGTTCCGTCAGATCTCAATACCAATTTTTCATCTAAACCCTCATCTGTCAAATCAATCCAAACAGAGCCATCGTCTTTCTTAAAAAAGATTCCCGAATTTAAACCCTTCAATACCTGATCTTTGCCTAGTAAAAACGTATCAGATTCATAATACAATTTATCGAATTCAACACCCATTCGCTGGTAGGTACGATCAAAACCTTCGTACACCCAACCATTCATTGTTGTCCAAAGCAAGTATGTTTGAGGATCGCGTGCTTCCCATCTCAAAAGCATCTCTTTGGCCTCTCGCATTAATGTCGATTGACTTTTCGCTAAATCTTTAATTTTATCATCAATTGCCGAAAGTACTTTTTCGTCTTTATCAATCTTTGCATTGGACAATTCAAGAAATTTTAATTTAATCTCCTGGTGATCGTGTTCAAATTGTCCGTTTTCCCAATTACCAATTATGTTTTTAACTTCTGCATTGAGTTGCTTGTCAAACTCAACATAGTATTTCCCAACGAGTTTATCACCTTTAAGACCTGTATTTTGAGGGGTTTCACGCTCACCTGAGGAATTTAAAGGCGAGAATTTTTCCCAAGCTAACATACTTTTACAAATATGAATACCTCGATCATTAATAACTTGTGTTTTAATAACTTCATGTCCTGCAAACTCAAGAATTCGCGATACTGAATGACCTAGAAAAATATTTCGAAGATGTCCTAAATGCAATGGTTTATTGGTATTTGGGGAAGAATATTCCACCATTACGGTTGGTTTAGAATTACTTACTGCTTTACCGAAATGCTGAGCAGTTGAAATTCTATTCAATTCGTTCATCCAATAATCATCGCTTAAAATTAGGTTCAAAAAACCATTGATCACCTCAAAAGAGGCTATTTCTCGAAATTCATTACTTAGAGCGTCGCCAATTTTTTGACCTGCGTCAACAGGAGAGGTTTTCAATATTTTAACAAAAGGAAATACAACAAGTGTGATGTCTCCAGTTTGTTCTTTTTTAGTTGGAGAAAGCTGAATTAGACTTGGTGAAATTTGTTCTCCAAAAATTGTTTGAGCATGTTCGATCAAGAAATTGGATATGCGTTGGTACATTACTGAAATCTATTTAATAAACTAATCTTTTTTATCAACGAAAATGAAATTTCAGCCATTCGGTTTACTTTGTTGTCTAAACATGGGTTAATTTCAACCATCTCAAAAACTGCCGTTTTGGGCATTTCTAACAAACCAATCAAAAGGTCCTCTGCATCTTTAATCTGTATTCCATTTTTCACAGGTGTGCCTGTTCCATAGGACGATTCATCCGGATCCATTGAGTCAACGTCAAAAGAGACATATATCAAGTCACAGTGAAGCAATTTCTCCTTGATTTCAGAGAGGATTTGACGAACTCCTTTGCTTAATACTTCGTCGACTTTATAGTTTTTAATGTTAAATTTTGAAATCAAGTAATCTTCTTCTGCTTCAGTATCTCTTACGCCTACAAAAACGAGATTTTCGGGCAAAAGGTAATTCGTTTTTAATGATTCCCAATATTCCTTTGTTTCAGAGTCGACATCATTTTTTACCATTTCGATATTTTCAACGCCAAGAGCTGTTGCCAATGGCATACCGTGTAAATTGCCCGAAGGTGTGGTGTATGGCGTATGTAAATCGGCATGCGCATCTATCCAAACAACTCCCAATTTCGCGTCTGGAAACGCTCGTTGAATACCTTTAATTGTTCCTCCAGCAGAGCAATGATCACCCGCTATCACAAAAGGAAACTCGCCTTTGTCCAACAATGACTTTAATTCATTTGAAACAGTGTCATAAACAACTTTCATCCCATCAATGTATTTGGCAAACTCATGAGTTGAGGGTTGATCTAGCAAATCATTTAAATGAGGTAATACGCGTGTTGGGTAAGCAGAAAATATATTAGATTTCTGCTGTCGAGCTACTACTTGAATTGCTTCAGGACCTAAAGATGCTCCGCGTGTACCAGCTCCGAGTTCTGATTTATTGATGATAAATGATAAATTGCTTGACATAAATTGCTTGAAAAAAAGCCATACAAAGGTAATTCTTTAATTCGGCACTTTAACATAAATTCATTAATTAGTTCTTTTCCGTATACTTGTAGCATGAAATTATTTTTTACCCTATTGCTTTTTACTATAGTAACAATTCCAACACTATTTTCTCAAAAAAATAGATCATTCTCAGGTGTTTTAACTTACACGATTGAAAGTGTAAATTCAACAGATAGTGTACGTTCCAAAATGATAATTTTTGCCAAAGATAGTTTATTAAGAGTGGTGAATTTCAACTCAGAAACAGGCAAACAAGAACTTATTAAGCACCTCACCTACAATAAATCTTACCTGTTAATCGAAACTCCCTTGCAAAATTTTGCCATTCGCACAAACGAACATTTGGCAAAAGACAGCGTCACCTATACTTATCAGAAGAAATCAGGGTCTAAGAAAATTGGTGGTGTTAAATCAAAAAAAATTCTAGTGAAATATCAAGAAAATAAATTACCCCTTACATGTTATTACCACAAAAAAATCCCAAGCAAGTATGCAAATACAATGAAATCATTCCCGGGGCTTGCAACCTTATTTTATTCTTTTTCAGAGAATGGGATTTTAAGGTATCGCCTTGAGAAAATTGAAGTAAATAATCCACCGCTAGCGCTTTTTCAAATTCCTAAAGATTTTAAAATGGTAACAATGGAAGAATTTTCTGTTGAGTTTGACAAATTATACAAGAAAGAGTGATGCAACTACTAACATTTTAGTGTTTAAACTAATATCTTTTTTCCCAATCTGTGTTGCTTCTAACATGTAAATTCGTGAGAATACCCATCTATGGAAGAGAACGAATTTATACCTCATCAAGTGAATTCTGAACAAGAATCAAAACCAAAGCAACCAAGAGGCTCAAAATCTGCTAGTCAAAAAACTGAAAAATCGACCAAAAAAGGTTCAGGAATTCTCTCGTCAATAAAAGAGTTTGATTGGAGAAAGGTTAGGGTCATCACTGGAACTTTATTGATGGTGTATGCCGTATTTTTAATGCTTTCCTGTTTATCTTATTTCCTAACATGGCAAATAGATCAAGATAAAATTATTGGACGCGGTTTTTTTGAATTTATGTTTCAAAGCTCAACTGAACCAATGGCTAACTGGCTCGGTAGATTTGGAGCGTGGAATGCACATTTCTTTGTGTATTCGCTATTTGGAGTGTCATCAATTGGATTTTCTTTTGTTTTCTTTCTATTAGGTTTTAAGATACTATTTGACAAAACACTTTTACCACTTTGGAAATCAACTTCCACAACTTTTCTTTTTATCCTGTGGGGATCTTATTTTCTAGGGTATTTCTCTGACAAAGTAAATTATTTGGGAGGGAAATTTGGTTTCTCTTTAAATGAATGGTCAGTTATGGCGTTTGGCGCTATTGCAACAATGGTCATTATAATAAGTTTATTTTACATAGTACTTACTGTCACGCTAAACCCTAATTACACAGCCATTTTCAACTTTTTATTCAGCCGAGAACCTAAAAGTGAAATGGATAATGATGAAACAACGACTATCGAGAATGACACCAGCTTCGCAGATGCTTTCGATGATATTTTGATTGTTAACCCCATTAAAGAAGAAGAAATTCAACAAGATATTGTATCAGAGACTGTTCATTTCTCTGACGATGAAGATGATTTTATAGAAGACTCTGAAAGTGAAATAGAGGTGGTATATAAAGATCCAGATACTACCTTTCAACAAAAAGACGATGAGTTTGAAATTGAAATGCCTGTAGAGGAAGATATTTTTATTCCAGGGCCAATAGTTACTAAGCCAGCAAACATTATTGATGATGAAGATCTAGCATCTAATTTAGTTGCCGTTCATGGTGAATATGATCCCACAAAAGACTTAGAGGGGTACATGCTCCCTCCAATTGATTTAATGAAAGAATATGGGTCAGGTGGAGTTTCTGTAAACAAAGAAGAATTAGAAACAAATAAAGACCGAATAGTTCAAACTTTATCCCATTATAAAATTGATATTGCAAAAATTAAAGCAACTGTTGGTCCTACCGTTACGCTTTATGAAATTGTTCCCGCTCCTGGTGTTAGAATTTCAAAAATAAAAAATTTAGAAGATGACATCGCACTTAGTTTGAGTGCGCTAGGAATTCGAATCATTGCACCAATACCAGGTAAAGGAACCATAGGAATTGAGGTGCCGAATTCAAATCCCGAAATGGTTTCCATGCGCTCTTTAATTGCATCAGAGAAATTTCAAAACTTTGATGGAGAATTGCC
>DORI01000032.1 GCA_003512365.1 Crocinitomicaceae bacterium
TTTGGGCATTGTTTTTAAGTACTGGGTTTAGAACTTTGATAGCTACTTTATTTTCCAGCATTTCATGTTCAGCCTCGTACACAGAGGCCATACCTCCTTCACCGATTAATCGTGTAACGCGATATCTTCCAATGGTTGAATTAATCATAAAGTGAAATTTAAATCAAGCTAATGTAACTTGGCAAAATCAAATGTATAGATGGAAAAATTTAAAATAAAATTTGATTAAAATAATTAATTTTTTAAGTTAAAAAGTCATATTCAGGGATTGACATATAACCCGCATATTTCTCTGAATCGGCGTGTAGCAGAACAGAGTTTGAGGTTACTTTTAACTTGATAGAGAATATTTAAAATACTTCGTGAAACACCATGCTTAATCCATTGGATAATCATTCAATTCGTTATAGTAGTCCATAGATGAGTCACTTGAATTTGGATTATCGTTTGGCATGTCCACCTGAGGAGTATCAACGTAGGTGGAGGCTATCTTATCCACTTCTTTTTCGATATCTTTAAAATCTTTAGCGCTTTCTATTTTATCAAGGAATTTCATCATATCTTTCAGGCTCATGTTATTACTGTTTTTCCCCAATTCTTTTTCTAATTTCCCGTAAGGTATTCTGTCCATTAAAGCGGCTACACATTCGTTATTAATCATTTCGGTCATAATTGAGCGAATAAATTTACCTTTTTCCTTATCGTCGGTTAGATCATTATATTTCGCAAGAAGTGATTTTACATTTTTTGCAATACACTTAATTGCTGTCAAATTCTCCTTAGAGTCTGGTGTTACGCCTTGCATTTTCTTATCAATTTCCCTTAGATACTTCCTGTCCTCCATTTTTTCAAAGTCAACGCTGTTTAGAATTTCGTAATAATCTGTTTCTTTCATGCAGGAACACAAATCATTTATTTCCGATGACGAAGAGGCTTTATCGTTCGAACAGCCGAAAAATAGCATAGATAAAACAGGGAAAACGAGTAGAATTTGTTTCATAGGGAAAAGGTTGAAATAGTTTAACGAATTATAACGGAGATAAAGTTACATAAATTCTTAATTCTATTGATCCACTTTATGTTGGCGATTTACAATACTGGCTGCACAAAAATTTTGTTCAGTCCTAGGTTCATAATTTAAAATCGAAGCAAATTAACCATACAATGACTTTTCCCGTTAGGTAAAGGTGAAAATTAACAATTATTCTTGAATAGATAAGTCTGATTTTAATACCCATCCTTTTCNNATTTTGCCCTCGTACGATATACCCTTTTTCTTTTGTTTCTGCTGATGGTTCTTTATGGAAAAAAGCTTTTTTTGTCATCACTATTGCAATATTTTTAATAGGTATTTTCGAGAAGTTTAGTTCATAGTTCCCAAAATCATTTGAAAATTTCAATGCAAGTTGATTAATTAATATCCTAAAGTCCCTACCATCCGATAAATCCATAGAACCCGGAATATCATCCAAAAAATTATTTAAAGATTTGGGTATTTTCACGCTTGTTTTACTTAAAGCAAGAGTATCTTCAAATAGCAAATTACCTCCAAATCTTAGGCTAATTATTTTTGTCTCCTTTCGTGTTATAATTGATAACATACAACTGTTCAACATATTGGATATGCTTTTTTCGAAATAGTAAGATAGATCTGGAATTTTATCTATATCGTTAATATTATTTTGATGGGCATAGGCATTTATATCGGCCATCATTGATCTTTCGCACCAATTTTTTTTCTTCGAATCGTATTCATAATATCCTCCATGAGGTGCACAAATTCCCGTAATAGAGAATAATCGGAAATGCTCAGTCTTAATTATCTCTTTTTTTTTGGGGTATTCTATATCCGGTGGGTCGATGATGCCTGGACCGTTTGGGGCGACAATTGGTTCGTTTGTACAACTGTTCAGAAGCATTAGAAATACAATAGTCATGTTCAATATAGACTTTGTATTTTTCATTCGAGTTTTACTCATTGAATTTTGGTTTATATTTACAATAACTCCTTGTAATCTTTTGGGTACTTGTCGAAGGTGATAATTTTGTAAATTAATATACCCACAAGCCAATATGTTTTCTTGTACGAAGGGTTCATTCTTGCTGTAAAGTTTCGGGTCTTACGCAAAAAAGATACGAATACATATAATTTAACAGCCACCGCCCCAAGTTATTTTAATTCCAAATTCAGTTACCTCGTAATTAATTTCCATCTCTTCAGGTGAAATGCAACCGCCCATGTTTCTTCAGAGTCTGTCTATATTGGTAAACTTCCCCGTTTTGGTAGCCTTCCCCATTTGGTAAACTTCCCCGTTTTTCAGACAATTTAAAATCATTAAATTTAAATTGTTTTAGTTATGAAAAAATCAAAATTCTCAGAAGTCCAAATCGTAAAAATTCTTAAGGAATACGATGCTGGCAAACAAACCAAGGATTTATGTCGCGAATATGGTATTTCGGCACCAACCTTTTATTCATGGAAGCAAAAATACGGTGGTATGGATGCTCAACAATTGAAAGAATTAAAGGCATTGCAAGATGAAAATGCACGATTGAAACGTATGTTTGCTGATTTGAGCCTTGATCATCGAATCTTAAAAGATATTATCGAAAAAAAGCTTTAAAGCTCTGTGAACGCAAGGAATTAGTGGAAGAGATTATCTATGAGGAGAAGATTAGCGTTAACAGAGCTTGTAAAATTGTTTGTATGACACGAAGTATGTTTTATTACTCGAGTCGAAAGAATGATGAAGTGGTTATCGAGAAACTCAACGAGCTTTCGGAACGTTATCCAACTCGGGGTTTTGAGACGTATTATGGAAAAATACGCTTAGCCGGACTTGCTTGGAATAGGAAACGAGTGCTTCGAATTTATCGAAATATGAACTTAAAAATGCGTAGGAAACGTAAAAGAAGAATACCAACTAGAATAAAAGAAGCGCTGATTGTACCAAATCATTTAAATGAAACATGGTCGATTGATTTTATGAGTGATGCATTGGAAAACGGAAGAAAGTTCAGGATTTTAAACGTAATGGATGATTTTAATAGGGAGGCGTTGATTAATGAGGCGTATTATTCTATTCCAGCTGAAAGACTGGTGAACTCGTTGAAACAACTCATTCAATATCGTAATAAACCCAAAAGAATCCGAACTGATAATGGCCCTGAGTTCTTATCCAAAAGGTTCGTTGAGTTCTGCACTGAACAACAAATTGAGCTTTGTTATATTCAGCCTGGTAAGCCCGCTCAAAATGCCTATGTTGAACGGTTCAATAGAACGTTTAGAGAAGATGTGCTTGATGCCTATTTATTTAAATCAATACAAGAAGTAAATGCATTAGCCTTCGAGTGGCAGGTGGAATACAATAAAAACCACCCTCATAAATCTTTGAACGGTCAGAGTCCTTGGTTATTCACAGGTCAATCATTAGTTGATGAAATGAATTATTAAGTTATTATATTTATGCGTTGTTTGAAAATGGGGAAGGCTACCGTTGGTTTAACAGTAGTTGGGTGTGGGCGGTTGCCACTAACGGTTTGCGTGTAGGCGCCAGGCGAGGGTACACGCGAAATTGTCACCCCTAAGATAGAAACTTTATAGATGTAAAA
>DORI01000040.1:0-1153 GCA_003512365.1 Crocinitomicaceae bacterium
ACTACAAAATGGTGGTGTAGATGCAGCAAAAGAACTTTGCCGTAACACAAGAGGTCCTATCGCATCCATTTTCTACCAAGGTTTAGATCGCGCTGGTGAAGGCTTAGATATGGTTGAAAAATCTGTTGTGGCTTACGGAGGTGTTCAAATGGGTAACATGGAAAAAGGATTGTCATGGTTGCAGTTATTTATTGCACTTTCTCCAATGCTTGGGTTCTTGGGTACGGTAATCGGTATGATTCAAGCATTCGACAAAATTGTTGAAGACGGTCAGGTATCACCAACAACAGTTGCGGATGGTATTAAAGTAGCACTTTTAACAACAGTTTTTGGTCTTATTGCTGCAATAGCCCTTCAAATATTCTATAACTATATCACTTCTAAAATCGATGGATTAGTTAACGAAATGGAAGATGCTTCAATTTCTCTTATTGATATTTTATTAAAGAATAAAGCAGTTAAGTAAGTAGTATTTAACTGATAATTTCATTCACTATGAAAAATTTAAACTTTATCAACATTTTTAAGTTCGCACTTGTAATAATTGGTGTGGGCTCTAGTTTCTTGCTCTTTAATGGTCCAGCAGTTACTCAAGGTCCTGCTGCCCTTGCAGAGTTTAGAGAGTCTGCAGAAATGGATTTTGCCATTTGGTTTACTATAGGTTTGTTGATTTTTGCAATGGCTGTCGTTGTAGGATTTTTTATCTGGAGCCTTATCATTCAACCTAAAAAGACAATTATATCAATCATTGGGTTAGTTGTCTGTTTCCTTGTTTACCTCGTATTTATGGGAATTGGAACCACTGACACTGTACAGTCTTTAGCACTTAAAGGAAATACCATTTCTCAAGGTGTTGTGGATACAACGTCAGCAGGGATTTACACTATAGCCTTCTGTTTAATAGTTGGTTTTATTGTTATTCTTATCGGACCATTCCTTGGACGTTATAGAAGCTATAAAAAATAATTGATCCATGGCCAAGAGAGAAATTCCTGAAATTAATGCAGGTTCCATGGCGGATATCGCCTTCTTATTGTTGTTGTTCTTCTTGGTAACAACAACAATGGACAAAGACCAAGCATACATCAGGTCGATTCCAAAAAAAATTGAAAAACAAAATAACGACAATCAAGAAATTGATACGCGTTACGTT
>DORI01000040.1:1191-7769 GCA_003512365.1 Crocinitomicaceae bacterium
CGTTTTTCATATTTATGCCAACGACAAAAACGAATTAATTCTTCGCGATAGACTTGGCAAAGACATGAGTTTGCCGATTCGAGAAAAAGATTCTATTTCAGAAATGCTCTATGATTGGTACATGACGAATCGAGAGTTTTTTGACGAGTCCCGCGTTTCTGCTACCGATAAAATGAAAAAGTATGAAAATCAATTTCCATGGTATTCAGCAAGTTCTGCGGCAGAATATAAAATGGTTGTTGATGCATATTATTTAGAACTTGAAAAAGCTGAAAAAGCTGGATCTGAAAAGGATATTCAATTTATTACAGCCAAAATTTCAGAAGCTCAGAAAAAACAAAAACTAATTAAGCAGTTTTTTGGAAGTTCAAAAGTTCCAGAAATAAGTGACAAAGCACACGTCAGAATTGAAGTGCAACAAAAAACCTCATATGATTTGTTTGCGAAAATTCAATCAGAAGTAGAAGAAGCTATTTACAAGGTACGTGACGAAGAATGTAAAGCAAAATTTGGAGAATCTTACGGAATTATCAAGGGAAGAGTAATTCAAGACGAAGAGAAGTATAAAGATGACAAATTAAAATTAGATCTTATAGAAATGCTTTTCCCATCTAGAATTATTGAGGTTAAACCGAAAAACTAATTGATTTATGTCAAAATTTAAAAAAGATGGCAGAGGTGCTGGTCCCGCATTAAATACGGCCTCCTTACCGGATATTGTTTTCATGCTTTTGTTTTTCTTTATGGTGGCCACAACAAGTAAAGAAACTGACCCTGCAGTTAAAATCGCACAACCTGAAGGAACAAGAACCGTAGATTTAACTGCTTATAAACAACGGTCTGAAATCGACTTTTTATACCTAGGTCAACCTAGAAACCCATCAAGAGCAGATGATTTCAAATTTGGCTTCGCATTATCCCTTGATAACGTGGTACAAGCGTCTGAAGATGAGCTTTATACAGTTAACACTGTTTCGCGCTGGAAGTTGGACAAGAAGGCACAAAAACCCCCACGTATGAAAAAGGATATCGATGCAGTAATCACATGTATTAAAGCTGACAAAGATGCGCCAACAGGAATTATATTTGAAATTAGAGATGCCCTAGAACGAATTAACGCGCTAACTATAGCTTATGCTGTTAAGGACAAAGGCACTAAAAAAGATTAGCATATAACTAATTTAATACAAACCCACTCCGGTGGGTTTTTTTATGCTTTAGATTTTCATCGCCTTGTACAATTTGATGTATTTTTACAACCACAGAATATGCTTATGGAAAAACGCAGCTATCAAAATTACGTTTTAGGAAAATGGATTGCAGGAGATGGAATTGAAACAAACTTGTATCATGCCATCAATGGTTCCCTAATTGGAACCACATCAAGTGCAGGTATTCCATTCAATGAGGTACTAGATTACGGTAGAAAAAGTGGAAGGGCCCTTCGAAAAATGACCTTTCAAGAAAGAGGTCGCATGTTAAAAGCACTTGCGTTATTTTTATTAGAAAAAAAAGAGTACTACTATCAAGTAAGTGCTTGGACAGGGGCTACAAAAATAGATTCATGGATTGATATTGAAGGTGGAATTGGGAACCTATTCGCGAATGCAAGTTTGAGAAGACAATTTCCGGATTTGCCCTATTATGTGGATGGAGTTGCTGCACCACTTTCAAAGAATGGAACCTTTATTGGTCATCACATTATGGTGCCAAGGGAAGGAGTTGCTGTTCATATAAATGCCTTTAATTTTCCAATTTGGGGAATGCTCGAAAAAATTGCTGTCAACCTGATGGCTGGTGTTCCCGCTGTGGTAAAACCTTCTGAATATACGTGTTACTTAACAGAAGTTATAGTACGTGATATTATTGAATCTAAGATTTTACCAGAAGGTTCCTTGCAATTGGTTTGTGGATTGGGAAGAGGCATCCTTGATACTGTTGATGCCCGTGATGTTGTCACCTTTACTGGGTCCGCTGCCACAGGAAAAGTGCTGAAAGCATCCCCAAGAATTGCTCAAGAAAGTGTTTCTTTTAACCTCGAAGCTGATTCTTTGAACGCCACTGTTCTTGGGCCTTCAGCAACACCGGGTACTCCTGAATTTGAATTATTTATTAAAGAAACTGTAAAGGAAATTACCATAAAAGCAGGTCAAAAATGTACTGCAGTACGAAGAATATTAGTGCCGGACAATTTGTTAGAAGACGTGCAAAAATCCATCGCTTCAAAACTAGCAACTACAAAAATCGGAGACCCAAGTGTTGAAGGTGTTCGAATGGGGGCCTTGGCGACAAAACTTCAAGTTGACCGCGTCAAAGAAAATGTGAGAAAGCTATCATTGAGCCAACAAATTGCTTATGGATCGATTGACGAAGTTGAAGTAGTTGGAGCCGATAAAGAAACTGGGGCGTTTTTCTCTCCGATTCTTTTTGTGAATGACGACCCTTTCAACAAGACGGATGTCCATGAAATTGAAGCATTCGGGCCCGTTTCCACCATAATGCCTTATAAAACGCTTGACGAAGCCATTGAATTAGCAAAAATGGGCAAGGGTTCGTTGGTGTCGTCGATTGTCACGCCAAATGATGCCGAAGCAACTGAATATGTTGTTGGAGCTGCAAATATGCACGGTAGAATTCTCGTTCTAAATGCCAATTGCGCCAAAGAAAGTACCGGTCATGGATCACCAATGCCACTGCTAACACATGGGGGACCAGGAAGAGCTGGAGGTGGAGAAGAAATGGGTGGTAAACGCGGTGTTTTACATTATTTACAGCGTACCGCTATACAAGGCCATCCAACCACCATTTCAAAAATAACACAGCAGTTTCAAGTGGGCGCAGAGATGCCAGAAGCGAATCCTCATGTATTTCGTAAGCACTTTGAAGAATTAGTAATGGGCGAAACGGTATTTACACACAAACACACTGTAACAGATGCTGATATTGTAAATTTTGCAAATGTTTCAGGTGATAATTTTTATGCTCACATGGATGCAACATCTTTAGAGGGAACCATTTTTGAAAGACGTGTGGCACATGGCTATTTCGTTTTATCCAAAGCTGCCGGGTTATTTGTTGACCCTAAAAAAGGCCCCGTGCTTCTAAATTATGGAATTGAAGAGGCAAGGTTCACTAAGCCTGTTTATCCAGGTGCCACCATCGGGGTACGATTCACAGTTAAAGAAAAAATTGACCAAGAAAAACGTAGCGAAGAAGATATTCCAAAAGGAATTGTCAAATTCTTGGTTGATGTGTACGACGAAACAGGAGAAACCGTTGCCTTGGCTACGATTCTCACAATGGTCAAAAAACTAAATGGGTAATGGCATTAATTAAAGCGTGCAGAGGTTTTACCCCTCAATTTGGAGCTAGTTGTTGGTTTGCTGAAAATGCAACCATTGTAGGCGATGTGGTAATGGGAGATAATTGTTCCGTCTGGTTTAATTCTGTGGTGAGAGGAGATGTGAATTCGATTCGAATCGGAGATAACGTGAACATTCAAGATGGAGCCGTTCTCCATTGCACATATGAAAAGACTATCGTTGAAATAGGTAATAACGTTTCCATTGGTCATAATGCGCTGGTTCATGGCTGTACAATTGAAGAAAATGTTCTCATCGGCATGGGNNGGTGCAGTTTTATTGGAAGGCACTAAAATGGAATCCTGGAGTGTTTATGCAGGGGTTCCAGCTAAAAAGGTGAAATCTCTTAGCCCGGAACTCTTTAAAGGGGAGGTTCAACGTATTGCTAAAAACTACACGCTCTATGCTAGCTGGTTTAAAGATTGATGAACTTTTTAAAGTTTGTTCCTTGTTTTTAGCTGAATAAATTACTATTTTCGCCTAATATATTTTCAATATGCTAAAGTTTTCTTATTTCTGCCTTAAAATGCTGTTTGTGAGTGTTATTTTGTTTTCATGCAAAACAAAGAAAACAGGCTGTGAAGCTTATGGGGAAAACGGTGGTGTTAAAAAGACCACTGAGCAATCTAGATAATTTAATTTTCCCTAGTTTATATGTATCTTCGTGAGTAAATTCGTTTGCTCATGAAATACCATAAAATATCCCCCGACTTATTTTGTAAAAATCGTAAGAAGTTTACTTCCCAGATGGAAAATGGCTGTTTAGCTGTTTTTAATTCGAACGACATCTATCCAATTTCTGCTGACGGAACAATGCCTTTTCAACAACACCGTGATATTTTTTATTTGTCTGGAGTTGATCAAGAAGAATCAATACTTGTTTTGTTTCCGCAGGCTAGTAATCCAGCACACAGAGAAGTGCTTTTTCTTCGTGAAACAAACGAACATATCGCCATTTGGGAAGGTGAAAAACTAACTAAACAAACAGCTTTCGACACTTCTGGAATAAAAACGGTCTATTGGCTTCAGCAATTTCAATCTATTTTCAAACAATTGATGGCCGAAGCCCANNAATATGAAATTGAAGCAGAATTGGCGAATGAATTCTTGCGCAACCGATCCAAAGGATTTGCCTATACTCCAATTGTTGCATCAGGGAAAAATGCGTGTGTGTTGCATTATATAGAGAACAACCAACAATGTAAAGATGGAGATGTTATCTTACTTGATGTTGGCGCTGAATATGCAAACTATTCTTCAGACTTAACGCGTTGTGTCCCAGTAAATGGCCGTTTTACCTCAAGACAGAAAGAAGTTTACAACGCCGTACTACATGTAAAAAACGAAGCGCAAAAACTCTTGGTTTCAGGAACAATCATGGCAGAATACCACAAACAAGTTGGTGTTTTGATGGAAGAACAATTGGTAAACTTAGGTTTAATTTCATTGAATGATATTAAAAATCAATCCCCTGATTGGCCTGCTTATAAAAAGTATTTCATGCACGGAACATCTCATTTTCTTGGTCTCGATACCCACGACGTTGGGCTTTGGCATGAGCCTATTCAAGCGGGAATGGTATTCACTTGTGAACCGGGTATTTACATTCCGGAAGAAGGTTTGGGTATTCGATTAGAGGATGATCTCGTTGTGCAAGAAACGGGAGCGCCATTNNCAATTGAGGATTTGATGAACGCGTAATGATTTCTTTCAAATCAAGTGGAGAAGGGAAGCCGTATTGGCTTTTTTTGCATGGCTTTTTGGAATCTTCCTCGATGTGGTCTTACCTTTCTCTATCAGAAATCCCTGGCGAGAAATTTTTTGTGGATTTGCCGGGTCATGGTTCCTCTCCTCTACCAAAATCCTCAGACGATCCTTCCATCGCCGCTATGGCTGAGGAAATCGAAAAGACCTTTAACATTCACTTTGAAAATCCAATAATTTTGGTAGGTCACTCCATGGGTGGATATGTCGGTTTAGAATTACTTCATAGAAATAAGCTTAGCATTCAAAAGCTCGTGTTGTTAAACTCAAATTGTTGGGAAGATTCCGACGATAAGAAGAAAGACAGGGTTCGGGTGGCTGATATCGCTTTTAAGGGAAAATCTATTTTTATTAACGAAGCTATTCCCAATCTTTTTTATGAGCCCAACTTGCGCGAAAAAGAAATAGAAGTTTTAAAAAAAGAGGCGCTAGAACTAACTGCTGATTGCATTGCATATGCGTCGTTAGCCATGAGAACACGCACTGATTTTTCGGATTTGGTAAAAAAGAATGCTGATAATATAGTGTTCATTCACGGCGCTAAAGACAAGTTGATTTCCGTTGAAAGTATTTCAGCAGTGTCAAATCAAAAAAACCTACATCTTATAGAAAATTGTGGTCACATGGCACATATTGAAGCGACAGAACACGTGCAAAGGATTCTCTCCAAAATTGCTAATTTCACAGAATGAAAAACATACTTTTATTTTTGTTTTTGAGTCAGTTGGCTATGGCACAATCGTATTTTACCCCACAAGAAGTTTATGATTTTGCTGTTGGTGACACCTTAGAATTCTCGATTTCAGCCGGGACTGCATTTACACCATTTCAAGATTACGGTATAACGCGTTATAGTATAGCTTCTAAAACTTATAACTCAGACAGTTCTGAGATATGTTATTTTGCTAATTCCTATTCGATGAAAAGTTCATGGAATAATGGCACTGGGCAACACGATACAACTCGCTGGAACAGCTCTGCGACGTGGTGTTTTACAAATTTAGATTCTAATTTACGCTATTTGCCAAGTTACAATGATGCTAGTATTGCTGATACTGTGGAACTTCACGATGTGTTGCTACAATATTGTTCACAGCCTCAACCAATTTTTTACCAAGATACAATCGAAGACTTTTACGGTTTATGGGTTACCGCTCCTTCTCAAGTTTTTATAATGTCTGAAAATTGTGCCTTTCAGCAATATGTAAATGAAGTCTTTAGGCCGGGGTTTGGTAAAATTCGTAGTTACTCAAGTTTCGAAACAGCTACGTACACCCAGTATAACGATACTACCCTTACCTATATGGTAAAAAATGGGATAAGTTATGGATACAAGGACCCAACATTAGGATTTCCGGAAATTTCTGGGCCCAACATACATTTAGTGAATAATCCTGTTTCAAATCTCTTACTCGTTAACGGATACTCTGGGCCAATTAGCATAGTAGATGC
>DORI01000235.1 GCA_003512365.1 Crocinitomicaceae bacterium
GTCCAATTTTGTCATCAACAATCAACCGGTTTCTATTGACGAACTGATAGCCGTCATCAAAGAAAATAAAAAACTAGCGCTTGGTGAGGTCGCAACAAAAGCTATTCTGGCTTGTAGAAATTATTTAGACGAAACTATTGAATCAACAGATTCGCCGATATATGGCATCAATACAGGATTTGGTTCGTTGTGTAATACGAGTATTTCAACGAGTGACTTAGCTGAATTGCAACGGAATCTCGTCTTGTCTCATGCTTGTGGAATGGGAGATAGAGTCCCAAATAACGTTGTAAAGCGAATGCTTCTTCTTAAAATACTTGGCTTAACCAAAGGATATTCTGGCGTTCAACTTCAAACCATAGATCGACTTATTTATTTTTACAATAACGATATTTTTCCAGTTGTATACCAGCTCGGAAGCTTAGGAGCATCGGGTGATTTAGCGCCATTAGCTCATTTAAGTCTACCGATCATTGGGGAAGGGGAGATCGAAGTTAATGGAAAGGTTATTTCAACCATAGACTTCTACAAAGAACAAAATCTTGAATTGATTTCCTTGCAATCCAAAGAAGGTTTGGCCTTACTGAATGGGACCCAATTCATGAGTGCATACGCCTTGTATGCAACGGAAGAAGCACTAAAACTTCACAACTCAACATTATTGGTTGCATCCTTATCTTTAGAGGCTTTTGACGCACGATTGAGTCCATTTCAAGAAAATGTAAATGCTATTCGAAACCAAAAAGGACAGATTGAAGTTGCCGAGAAAATACGATCTGTTTTGCATGACAGCAAACTCATGAGAGGGGAGAAAAAGTCGGTACAAGATCCGTATTCTTTTAGATGTATTCCCCAAGTTCATGGCGCAACCTTAGATACCATCTATTTTGCAAAAGATATTGTTGAGCGAGAAATAAATGCTGTTACGGATAATCCAACCATTTTTATTGAGGAAAATGATGTTGTGTCAGCCGGTAATTTTCATGGACAACCATTAGCACTTGTCATGGATTATTTATGCATCGCCTTAGCTGAATTAGGCAGTATTTCTGAACGTAGAACCTATAAACTAATCTCCGGAACGAGAGATTTACCTTCTTTTTTGATTGAAAACCCGGGTTTAAATTCAGGTTTTATGATTGCGCATTACACGTGTGCATCTATCGTGAGTCAAAATAAACAATTGTGTTTTCCTGCATCTGTGGACTCGATTGATTCCAGTAATGGTCAAGAGGATCATGTTAGTATGGGAGCAAATGCAGCAACTAAATTATTTCGCGTGGTAAACAATGTGTGGCGAATTGTGGGAATTGAATTGATGACCGCAAGTCAGGCCATTACTTATAGAAAAACTGAAGAAATGAGTTCAAAAACCAACTGTTTTTACCTCGATTTTAGAAAGGAAGTTCCGTTTATTGAAAAGGATATTTACCTAAGTCCTTTCTTAATCAAAAGTGAAAATTGGATACGAAACTATTCTGAATTTTAATTGAGTTATTAAACTATTTTCTAAACTTAAATTTCTGTGCTTATCAATTACTATTATTTTAAAAGAAACTAAACCATGAAAACACCGCGAGGACTCATTGTATTATCAGTTTTTTCCCTTATTAATTCAGGATTCTCCTTATTAAGCACCTTAGGGTCTTTAATTATTGGTAAACCTGACGAAGGCACATTAAAGGAGGCTGATTTAGAATTAAAAAAGGAAGTAATTGAATTAAAGAAATTGCAGCTTGATTATGCGGCGGAATTATTGGAGAAGTTTAATCAAATGAATGAAGCATTTATGGACGCATATTACGCTTATCACACTGTTCTGTTTCTTGTTTTCTCCCTAGGAGTAGCAGGGGTAATTCTTATGCTTAAAAGAAATAAATTGGGTTTTCATCTTTATATTTCCTATTCAATTTTAGGTATTGGCCACCTGTATTTGTTCGCATCTCCAAGTATTATTCCAACGCCCTTGATTGTCATTTCGTTGCTCTTTTCAGGGTTGTTTATTTTCTTATACTCCCGATTTTTACCTTGGATGAATTTGGAAGAGGCGTAAGAAGTTAACTATGAAAATTGTTTTTTACTTATTGTCTTCTTCGTTCATTTTGTTTTCATGTTCAGAAGAAAGTACATCTGAAGAGACAATATCAAAGGACGATGTAATATCCGTAAAAATGCCCTCTCCTGATACAACTTGGGCTAATAATGCAAGGCATGTTGCAGATTCATTCTACCTAAACTTTCTTGGGAATCCTGAATTTAACGGACATTTTTTACTTGCTAAGNNACGTTATTTATTCTAAGTCTGTGGGAAAAGCAAACTTCGAAAACAACACGGCACTTTCTGACACTACTCCTATCCACGTAGCCTCTATTAGTAAAGTAGCGACCTCCTTGGCAATTTTGCGCTTAATGGGAGAAAAAAAGTTAACGATAGAAGATCCCGTAAAAAAATACTTAGCCAACTTCCCCTTTCCGTCCATTAGAATTAAGGATTTATTAAGTCATCGTAGTGGATTGCCACATTATCAATATTTTACGGATCAATTTACCGATCGAACTAAAATTCTGTCCAACAACGATATTCTTCAATTAATTATTCGGAACAAAATCCAACTTTACTTTAAGCCAAACACACATTTTACTTATTGCAACACTAACTACGTGATTTTAGCATTAGTCGTTGAAAAGTTAACAGGAATGGTTTTTCCTGAAGCTATGAAAAAACTTGTGTTTAATCCACTTGGCATGAAGCACACCTTTATCATGAATGATTCTACAAACTTTTCAAAAGTTGCACAATCCTATTCCGCAGGAAAAAAACTTCAACGCTTTAACTACCTAGATTTAATCTACGGAGACAAGAATATGTACACAACGGCAAGAGATTTACTGCTTATGGATAAAGCGACATACGACGATCGATTTCTTCCAAAGGAATTAGAAAAACTCATGTTTAAAGGGTACAGTTATGAAAAACAGGGTAAACGAAATTATGGATTAGGTATCCGCATGTTTGAGGATCCTTCACAACCGACCTTATTTTTCCATACGGGTTGGTGGCACGGTAACTTAGGAATGTACGCAACGCTGAGGCACGATACAGTGTGTATTATTGCCATTAGCAACGTGTATAACCGTCGTGTTCAAGGGATTCGCCCGTTGATTAATCACTTTAATCAGTATCCTTTTAAAGAAAAATATTTAGTTAAACCAAGAGATCCTAAAGAATGATTATACAATTAGATTTTGATGGTACCTTGGTGAATTTTAATTACCCTTTGGTTGGCAATTTGAACCTTGGCTGTAAAGAAGTTGTAGCGGAGCTTTTCGAAAGAGGGCACACGATTCACCTGAATACCTATCGTGCAAATATTAGTACCATTGATCTAGAAAATGCCCTTGAATTTCTAAAGAATAACGAGTTAATGCACTGTATTTCTGTCGTAAATTCACAAAAAAAACTTCCTCCTACGTGGGATATAGATGCAGCTATTGAACTAAACGAATTATTTCTGGATGACGATTCAGATGGAATTCCCTTGAAATGGGACCACACCGGAAAAATGAAGATGGTGGATTGGCGAGTGGTAAAAAGTCTGTTAAAGCAGAAGCAAATTATTTGAGGGGCTTTAGAGTTAATAATACTTTCCTTTTTCTTGTAATAGCTTGAATGCTTCAGCCCATGTTGGAATTGATTCGGATTCGTATCCAAAAGTTCTTCCTGTTGCAATACGACGAAAAGATTTCATTGCTTTGAGGTGAACGCCTGAACGCATAAAATCGAGCATAGCATCCCGACTTTCCCAAACAGTGAGGGTACATTGGTGTCCTTGAATCCTTTTGACCTCGCAAAATTGAATGCCTTTTGCTTTTTTCGCTTGTTCAAATGAGGGGATGGCGAAACGCCAGAATCGAAAAAAACCAATTATCCCTTTTGGTTTTAAACCTGTGATTGAAATGTATGACATTAATATTCTTTTGTTGTTTATTTGAGCACTTTAATTAAAAGATGATCTTATAGTTTTTTTAGATAAATAATTTTGTCCTCCTTTTCATTCCAGAATCCTCTTATAATTGCTTCTTTTGTATAACCCAATTTATCATATAAAAATCTTGCTCCTTGTTGTGCGCTATCACTTGATGTTTCGATGATTAACATCCTGGCATTTCGGGTTTTTAAATCCTTTTCAATAAAACTCAACATTTTTTTTGCAATTCCTTTTCTTTGGTGATTTGCTGAAACTCCAATTGCTAATAGATTATAAGTGCCAAATGTGAATTTTTCAGGAACACAATAGATAAATCCAGCTACTTCTTCATTCGCATGATAGGCATACCATAGTTCAGAAGAACTTGGGTTGTTTAAATAATCGGAAATCATAGGATCTAAATACATTGAAGGAAATAATCCACATGAATCAATAACTTCTTTGAGTTTATTAATATCTTTCTCTTTTACAGCTTTCACTTGCTCAATCATGGTAACTCTAATTATTTTTTTATTATGAAATTTCAAAAAAAAGCCCCACGTTTCCGTAAGGCTTTTGCTCCCCCTGCTGGACTTGAACCAGCGACCCTCTGATTAA
>DORI01000199.1 GCA_003512365.1 Crocinitomicaceae bacterium
AGAGATGGCGCGTTCCGAAATGTACAAAGACGGTAGAACCCCGCTGCATACGTTCCGCGCAGACATCGATTACGCAGTAGCTGAAGCACACACCACCTACGGTCGCCTGGGAATTAAAGTTTGGATTTGTCGTGGAGAGGTTTATGGAAAACGGGATTTATCGCCCAACGTAGGACAATCAACGGCTGGTCCTTCTTCTGGAAACAATGCTCCAGCTCAACGAAGAAAGAAAAAATAAGACGGAAAATATAAAAAGTCATGTTACAACCAAAAAGAACGAAATTTAGAAGGGTACAGAAAGGCAGAAATCGAGGCTTAGCTCACCGAGGTTCCTCGTTGGCTTTCGGATCTTTCGCCTTAAAAACCCTTGAACCAGGATGGATTACTTCACGCCAAATTGAAGCGTCGAGGATTGCCGTTACGCGATTCATGAAAAGGGAAGGTAAAGTTTGGATTCGGATTTTTCCAGACAAGCCCGTAACCGCCAAGCCTGCAGAAGTAAGGATGGGTAAAGGTAAAGGAGCTCCAAGTCACTGGGTAGCTGTTATTAAGCCAGGTCGTATAATGTTCGAAGCGGATGGTGTGCCGTACGAGATTGCGAAAGAAGCTATGCGATTAGCAGCACAGAAATTACCAGTGAAATGTAAATTCGTTGTTCGCAACGATTATGTTATACCCGCTTAACGTTTGATTATGAAACAACAAGAAATTAATAAATTGTCGTTAGAAGATCTTAAAAGTAGACTTGCAGATTTTAAAAAACAATATTCAAGTTTAAAATTAACGCACAAAATGGCACCAATTGAAAACCCATTAAGAATCAGAGGAATGAGAAAGGTGATTGCGCGTTTGAGTTCTGAATTAACGAAAAGATCAAATCAAGCTTAGGCTCAATTTAATGCTTAATATGGAAAAGCGTAATTTAAGAAAAGAAAGAATCGGTGTAGTAACGAGTGATAAAATGGAGAAATCTATTGTTGTTGCTGTTGAACGTAAAGTGAAGCACCCGAAGTATGGAAAATTCGTTAAGAAAACGACCAAGTTTGTTGCTCATGATGAAAAAAATGAATCTCACGTAGGTGATACGGTGAAAATCATGGAAACTCGTCCTTTGAGTAAAACAAAGAATTGGAGATTAGTTGAAATTGTTGAAAGAGCTAAATAACCGGAGAAATGATACAAACAGAATCTAGATTATCGGTTGCAGACAATTCAGGAGCTAAAGAAGTTTTGTGTATTCGTGTACTTGGAGGTACGAGAAAGCGCTATGCTTCAGTTGGTGATAAAATTGTTGTTGCTGTTAAAAGTGCAATGCCTAATGGCGCCGTGAAAAAAGGATCGGTGGCAAAGGCTGTAGTTGTAAGAACCAAAAAAGAAGTTCGTCGTCCAGATGGATCGTACATTCGATTTGATGATAACGCATGTGTGATTTTAAATCAGGCTGGAGAAATGAGAGGAACTCGTATTTTTGGACCAGTTGCAAGAGAACTTCGTGAAAACAACTACATGAAAATTGTTTCATTAGCACCTGAGGTGTTATAATATTGTAAGTGATGCAAAAGAAATTACACATTAAAATTGGTGATACCGTTAAAATTACGAGCGGAGAATCAAAAGGTCAGGAGGGTAAAGTACTTACTATTGACCGTAACAAAATGCGCGCTACTGTTGAAGGGGTAAATATCGTTAAAAAACATACAAAGCCTAGTGCTAGTAATCCTCAAGGAGGTATCGAAGAAAAACCAGGCTCTGTTCATATTTCCAATTTAATGGTTGTTGTGAATGGTGTTGCTTCTCGAATAGGTAGAAAAGCAGATGAAAAAGGAAAATTAGTTCGATATTCAAAGAAATCAGGGGAGGTGATTAAATAATGAGTTACACGCCAAGATTAAAAGAAAAGTACAACGCTGAAATTGTGAAGTCGTTGACAGAAAGGTTCGGTTACAAATCGTCAATGAGAGTGCCGAAATTACAGAAAATTGTTTTGAGTCAAGGAATGGGAGATGCTGTTGCTGATAAAAAACTAATTGAAAGTGCTGCTGCAGATTTGTCTCGAATTGCTGGTCAAAAAGCAATAACTACAATGTCTAAGAAAGATATTTCTAATTTCAAGTTAAGAAAAGGTATGCCTATTGGAACAAAGGTGACTCTTCGTGGAGATAGAATGTATGACTTTTTAGACAGGTTATTATCTGTTTCTTTGCCTAGAACACGAGATTTTAGAGGGATTAATCCGAAAGGATTTGATGGAAGAGGGAATTTCAACCTAGGTATTAAAGAACACATCATTTTTCCTGAGATAGATATTGATAAAGTTAATCGCATATTAGGGATGGATATTACATTCGTGACATCAGCACAAAATGATGAAGAAGCGAAGGCATTACTAGATGCATTTGGTTTTCCATTCACTAAAAAATAAGTAAGAAATGGCAAAAGAATCGATGAAAGCGCGAGAGCGCAAAAGAGAAAGGTTAGTGAACCGATTCGCTGAGAAGAGAGCTGAGTTGACGAAAATTTTAAAGTCCACAGACGCTTCTGATGAGGTGCAGTCTCAGAAATGGGAGGCAATGATGAAACTTCAGCAATTACCTGCGAATTCAGCGAAAATAAGAAAACACAATCGTTGTGGTTTAACGGGTAGACCAAGAGGTTACATGAGAGACTTTGGTATATCTCGTGTAACATTCAGAGAAATGGCTCTTGAAGGTAAAATACCGGGAGTAAGAAAAAGTAGTTGGTAATAATCAATAAAAAGAAATGAATACAGATCCAATAGCAGATTACCTAACAAGAATCCGTAACGCGAGTTCGGCAGGCTTGAAAATGGTCGAAATTCCTGCTTCGAATACGAAGAAGGCAATGACACAAATTCTTTTTGACCAAGGGTATATTTTGAATTACAAATTCGAAGATGATTCAAAGCAAGGTGTAATTAAAATTGCATTGAAGTACAATCAGTCAACAAGAGTTCCGGCAATTACAAAGTTGCAAAGAGCATCACGCCCAGGATTAAGAAAATACAGTGGTTCAGAAACGATGCCTCGAGTATTAAATGGTCTTGGAATTGCGATTGTTTCCACTTCTAAAGGTGTTATAACTGATAAAGAAGCAAGAAAACTGAACGTAGGTGGCGAAGTAATTTGTTACGTATATTAAAAAACTAAGCAATGTCAAGAATAGGTAAAGCAATAATCACGATTCCAGGAGGAGTAGAAATAACTCAACAAGCTGGAATGATTACAGTAAAAGGGAAAAAAGGTCAATTAGAGCAATTACTTGATGATTGTGTTGAAATGACTATTGACAATGGTGTTATAACTTTTACCAGAAAGTCGGATGCCCCTGACCATAGATCTAAACATGGTTTATACCGTGCGTTGATTCAGAATATGATAACAGGTGTATCAGAAGGGTTTAAAAAAGAGCTTGAAGTCATTGGAGTTGGATACCGTGCAAATACGACAGGTCAACAATTAGAATTGGCGTTAGGTTTTTCTCATGCCATTATTATGGAGATTCCATCTGAAGTTAAGGTATCTGCGAATACTGAAAAAGGTAAAGCACCTGTAGTAACATTAGAATCACATGACAAGCAATTGTTAGGTCAAGTGGCTGCGAAAATCAGATCGTTTAGAAAACCTGAACCATACAAAGGAAAAGGAATTCGATTTGTAGGTGAAGAGATTAGAAGAAAAGCTGGTAAGTCAGCAGGTAAAAAATAAAAATTGATTAAAATATCATGGCACTAAACAAAGTATTAAGAAGAGCTAAGATTAAGAGAAGAATCCGCAAAAAGGTTTTTGGAACGTCAGTTCTACCAAGATTAAGTGTGTTCAGAAGTAACAAGCAGATTTATGCGCAGTTAATAGACGATTTATCTGGTAAAACTATTGTTTCTGCTGGTTCTTTAAAAGAAAAAGCTGCCCAAGATGGGAACAAAATAAATCAAGCGTCCGTAGTAGGAAAAATGATTGCTGAGAAAGCTCAAAAGGCTGGTATCACCAGTGTGGTGTTTGATAGAAATGGTTACTTATATCATGGTCGTGTAAAATCACTTGCTGATGCTGCACGCGAAGGAGGACTTAAATTTTAAAAAAGAATGACAGCTCAAACAGTAAATAGAGTAAAATCGGCAGATATCGAGTTAAAGGATAAGCTCGTAGCTGTAAATCGAGTGACAAAAGTTACCAAAGGTGGTCGTACATTTAGTTTTTCTGCAATCGTTGTGGTTGGAGATGAAAATGGGGTAGTCGGTCACGGATTAGGAAAAGCGAAAGAAGTTACGGAAGCTATTACAAAAGGTATAGATGATGCTAAAAAGAATTTAATTCGTGTGCCAATTCTAAAAGGTACAGTTCCTCATCAACAGAAAGGAAAATTCGGTGGCGCTGAAGTTTTATTGAAACCAGCAACTCCTGGAACCGGTGTAATAGCAGGAGGTGCGATGCGTGCAGTTCTAGAAAGCGTTGGAATTCACAATGTCTTAGCGAAAAGCCAAGGTTCGTCAAATCCTCATAATGTTGTGAAGGCAACCATAGATGCATTATCTAGAATGCGCGACGCAGTAGCTGTTGCTCGTCAACGCGGAATTGAGTTAAACAAAGTATTTAACGGTTAACAAATCATGAGCACAATAAAAATAAAACAAGTTAAGAGTGCAATTAAACGTCCTGCTCGTCAAAAGGCAACTATTCAAGCACTAGGATTTAGAAAGTTAAATCAAACCATAGAGAAAGAAGTTACTCCTCAAATTTTAGGGATGATAGCTAAGGTTAAACACCTTATTGAAGTGGTAGAATAAAATTTTTAAAGATGAATTTAAGTAATTTGACACCAGCAAATGGTGCAGTAAAAAAAGAACGAAGAATTGGTAGAGGGCAAGGCNNCGAAGGTGGACAGATGCCTCTTCAAAGACGTGTTCCGAAGTTTGGTTTCAAAAATATTAACCGAGTTGAATACAAAGCAGTTAATCTTGATATTATCGAGTCACTAGCTAGTAAAGGAATTGTTGAAATCGATTTTGAGGTGCTGAAGGCTAATGGTGTTGTTTCGAACAATGACTTGGTTAAAATATTAGGCAGAGGGAAATTAAATGCAAAAGTTTCTATCACTGCAAGTGCATTTTCAACTGCTGCAACTGCTGCAATTGAGGCTGCTGGAGGAACTTGTACTACCATTTAATGTTAAAATGAATAAATGAAACGTTTAATACAGAATTTAAAGAATATTTGGGCGGTTGAAGAACTGAGGAAACGTATTTTGTTTACGCTTCTTTTGATTCTGGCTTACCGTTTGGGGTCTTTTGTCATCTTACCAGGCGTTAACTACGAAAGATTAACTACAGATACAGGGCAACAAGATATGTTAGAATCTCTTCTTTCTTTGTTTTCGGGAGGTAGTTTTACAAATGCTTCATTTATGGCTTTAGGAATTATGCCCTACATAAGTGCCTCAATTATAATGCAGTTACTTGGCATGGCCGTACCTGCTGTTCAAAAAATGCAAAATGAAGGAGAGTCTGGTAGAAAGAAAATAAATAATTACACTAGAATTCTAACGATTGTTATCTGTGCCTTACAGGCTCCTAGTTACTTGAAACTGTATGTAGAATCAAAAGGAGCTATGCCAATGGAACCGTCAACCTTTTGGTGGACACAAACAATTCTAGTGTTGATTGCAGGTTCCATGTTTGCTGTTTGGTTGGGAGAACGAATCACAGAAAAAGGAATTGGAAATGGAGTTTCTCTTTTGATTACAGTTGGAATTCTATCAAGATTACCTGGGTCTTTCTTTGCGGAATTTGGAAAATCATTAGAGGGAGGAAACTTACTTATTTTGGTTATAGAAGTGGTAGCTTTCATGTTAATTATTCTGGCAACGATATTAATTGTTCAAGGAGTTAGAAGGATTCCATTAAATACGGCAAAAAGAGTTGTTGGTTCCAGAGGAGGTGAGGATCTTTCAGGAGCTAGAAATTATTTACCAATAAAAGTCAATTCCAGTGGTGTAATGCCAATTATTTTTGCTCAAGCAATTATGACGATTCCGTTAATGATTTACTCAGGAGCTGCTGGAGATTCTGAAAGTGTTGGATTTTTACAAAGTACATTAGGGAATGTTTATGGATGGTCCTATAATGTTTTATTGTGCGTTTTAATCATTGTTTTTACTTATTTCTACACCGCAATAATGATTAATCCAATGAAAATTGCAGACGACTTGAAACGAAGCGGTGGATTTATTCCTGGCGTTCGTCCAGGTGAGGAAACAGCTGAACACATTGATACAGTGGTTTCGAGAATAACATTTCCAGGTTCATTGTTTTTGGCTGCAATTGCAGTGCTTCCAGCAATAGCTAAGTTGGCTGGTGTGAATGATGGATTTGCCATGTTTTTTGGAGGAACGAGTATTTTAATTATGGTTGGGGTAGTGCTAGACACACTGCAACAAGTAGAAACGTATACGCTCAATAAACACATGGATGGATTAATGGAAGGAACGCGGGTGAGAGGAAGACGTGGTGCTAATGAACTTTCTGGATTTTAACGATGGCGAAGCAGACGAGTATAGAACAAGACGGTACGATACTAGAAGCCCTGCCCAATGCCATGTTTCGTGTGGAATTGCAAAATGGTCATGTGATAACCGCACATATTTCTGGAAAAATGAGGATGTTCTACATTAGAATTTTACCAGGTGATAGAGTAAAAGTAGAAATGTCTCCCTATGATTTAACCAAAGGTAGAATTTCGTTTAGATATAAGTAAAATTAA
>DORI01000227.1 GCA_003512365.1 Crocinitomicaceae bacterium
GTTTTTCATTGGAAGATAAGGTATCTTTAAATTCAAATAATTCTTCTAAAACACAAAAATAAATAGAAACAAAACCCCATACATCAATCAATTTGATAAATACTTTGGAAATGATCACAAAGGGGCAGCCATTGCATGCCTTTACACAACCCCTCAAAAGCTACGTCATCCCAGTACAGGAACCTAAGTCGATTTTGCCCCCAAAAGAAAAACCTAAGAATAACCGTTATGTGGTCAAAAAAGGAGAAACACTTTCACTTATTGCCAGAAAAAACAACACTTCGGTTACAAAACTGAAAAAAGTAAATGGTCTAAAATCGGACATTATCAAACAGGGTCAAGTGTTACGCTTGCCGTGATGGCGCAAAGAATCACTTCTCTTTTAGGCTACATTCGTTTGTTATAGTGAATAAAATGCAGGGTATTTCTGGCCCCTTGTTCTTGAAGTGTGTCAAAGAAAAAATTATTGGAATACCAAAAAATACGGTCTAAGGGTTTATTAATCAGCCCCCATTCCATCTCCAAAGCCACTATGGTCTCTTGCAATGAAATCCACCGGACCTAGGTTTTGGGTTCTTGCCCCCTTTGTATAAAATCTTTTTGCTATTCCATTCCATGTAATGAGCAATATCCTTGGATAGGAATGAAATAAATCATGATTATCATCGCGTGTTAAGATAATTTGAAGGCAAGGCTTGACAAATGGGGTTTTAGTATTGTATCTTCGCACCTCAATAAACAATACATGAGTAAAATGAAATTATCGGAGTTCAATTTTGAACTCCCTTCTGAATTAATCGCCGAGTATCCTTCAGAGAATCGGGATGAATGCCGATTGATGGTGCTTCATCGAAGTACAGGAAAGATAGAGCATAAGATGTTCAAGGATGTCTTGTCCTATTTTGACGAAGGAGACACAATGCTACTGAATAACACCAGGGTGTTTCCTGCAAGAATGTATGGGAATAAGGAAAAAACAGGAGCAAAAATTGAGGTTTTTCTTTTGCGCGAATTAAATAGAGAAAGTTTTTTATGGGATGTGCTCGTGGATCCAGCACGGAAAATTAGAATAGGAAACAAGTTGTATTTTGGAGAAGATGATTCTCTTGTGGCAGAAGTCATTGACAATACAACTTCTAGGGGAAGAACCCTGCGCTTTCTTTTTGATGGCACTTATGAAGAATTCAGGAAAATTATTTTTGAATTAGGCGAAACCCCTTTGCCAAAATATATTAAACGTGCTGTAGAACCAATGGACGAACAAATGTATCAAACCATTTATGCCAAAGAAGAAGGGGCCGTGGCCGCCCCAACTGCCGGGTTGCATTTTTCGAGGGAATTGCTTAAACGTTTGGAGATAAAAGGCGTCAATTTTGCCGAAATCACCCTACATGTTGGTCTTGGCACCTTTCGGAGTGTAGAAGTGGAAGATCTAACTAAACATAAAATGGACTCGGAACAAGTTATTATTTCCGAGAAAGCCGTGAAGATTGTGAATCAATCCAAACTGAATAAGAAAAAAGTTTGTGCTGTGGGTACCACCTGCATGCGGGCCATTGAATCCTCCGTTTCTACCGATGGTCTGCTCAAACCTTACAACGGCTGGACGAATAAATTCATTTTCCCTCCTTATGATTTTTCTATCGCGGACAGCATGATTACTAATTTTCACACGCCACTATCAACCTTATTAATGCTCATATCCGCTTTTTGCGGACATGAATTTATGATGGAGGCATACCAAACGGCCATGCGCGAAAAATATAGGTTTTATTCCTATGGTGACGCGATGCTTATTCTTTAATTCTTTAAATGTCCCGGTATTACTACCAAACCTATCGCATTAGTTAAAAGCAAAAAGTAAGCTGAAGGATATAACCTCTAATCAGTTGAATACGGCAATAAAATTGGACTTTTTACCCTTGCTGATCAACACGTATCGATTATTCAATAAGTGTTTGGCATGCAAAACAAACTGTTCATCAATACGCTCTTTGTTCACGGAAATCGCGTTGGCTTTCAATTCCCTTCGCGCTTCGCTGTTCGAGCTTAAAAATTGAGAAGCTGTTACCAATAAATCAACGATCGGAATTCCCATCGTCAAGAGTGATTTGGAAATGTGGGCTTGAGGTACACCATCAAAAACTTGGAAAAAGGTGGATTCATCCANNATCCAATGAATTTAGGGCTTCCGATGTGGCTTTGCCAAATAATATTTCCGTTGCAGCTTGTGCTTTCACAAGCTCTTCTTCTCCATGTACCCTTAAGGTGACGTCATTCGCCAAGCTGCGTTGCAATAAGCGAAGATGAGGGGCTTCTTTATGCGCTTTTTCAAGGGAAATGATTTCTTCTCTGGAAAGCAAGGTGAAAATTTTTATGTACGTTGCAGCATCTTCATCACTTGCGTTGAGCCAGTATTGGTAAAATTTATATGGGCTCGTGCGTTCTTTTGACAACCATATATTGCCATCCTCTGTTTTTCCAAACTTGCTTCCGTCCGCCTTTTTTATAAGCGGGGTGGTAATGGCATAGGCTTCCTTACCAG
>DORI01000091.1 GCA_003512365.1 Crocinitomicaceae bacterium
GTTGTTGCTAAAATAAAAATCGCATGTTTTGGGGGTTCTTCAAGCGTTTTTAAAAATGCGTTAAATGCACTGCTCGACAACATGTGAACCTCGTCAATGATATAGATCTTGTGGCTTCCAAGTTGAGGAGCAACTCTTACTTGATCAATTAAATTTCGGATATCATCTACCGAATTATTTGAGGCGGCATCTAATTCATAGACATTTAAAGAAGAACCAGNNTGAATCACATTGATCACAAGCCTCCATGTTTTCTGTTCTATTAAAGCAGTTTATTGTTTTAGCTAGAATTCGTGCAGTGGTAGTTTTACCGACACCTCTCGATCCGCAGAATAAAAATGCTTGCGCCAAATGATCATTTTTTATGGCATTCTTGAGTGTTCCAGTGATGGTCTTTTGACCCACAACCGTATCAAAGGTTTGTGGTCTATATTTTCTTGCGGAAACAACAAATTCTGACATGTATCAAAGATAATCAATTAGGCTTAAGCTTGATTCAAACTTTTATCAACAAATGAAGAAATTATTTATCTTTTCTCGGATAAATTTCCACCAAAGTTCCATTTTTTGGTCCAAAAAGGTCAATTGCCTCTGGAATGTTGAAACGAGTTTCTTCCGTCAGTGGTACAATTTTGTCAACATTTTCATATTTCACAGTTCGGAGTTCTATCTTATCCTTCGAAATAAAAATCCAATTGAATTGATTGACTTTTCCAGCATCTCTAGTCCAAGATTTGCAATCGTCTGCTTCGCGAAGTGGAGCTCCCCAACAACCTTCTCCTGCATACACAATACCTTTTTCATCATCTCGTTTAAATCCTTCGTCTGCATCTTTATCTTGCGAACTTACAATGGGCCATGTTATCTTAGTGGTATGTGAATCGTTTTCTAAACAAAGCCTAACATTACTATATTTTTCGAATAAAGGAACAAAGTTATTGTATTGCGTTTGCATTTCCTTCTTAAAGCTAACGTGTGCCCGAATTGGACGATGGTATTGTGGAAGCTGCCAAAAGTAATTTTTATGATCCTCTAAAGAGTTTCGTAGAAAAATTTTTTGACCACCAATTTTCAAGATTTCTGAATTCAAGGAAATTAAATTTATTAAATTCCCTCCGAATGTAGTGTTGTAATACAATTTTGGATGCGGAACATTAAACAACTTGACCAAAACAACATTCGTTTTTTCGTGATTTCCTCTAGAAACTACTAGTGGTGTTATTCTTCCATCAGTATCAATGGTATATTCCCAATCTTCAAACCAATTGATCCATTGATAATTTAGGTCTAATCCAATAAAATCACCATTAAATAAAACCGCATGAGCTTTGAGTTTAGCCACCATCTTATTGGCTTTAGTACGAACGGGCCTATTATCACGAGAATCACCACCAGCTATAAATGAAAGTCGTTCTTCTGGAGAATTAGGTGCGGTTGTAAAATAATAGGTTCTTCCAAATCCCTCGGTGTCTTTTATAGTAAAATAATACCGTGTGTTTGGTTTTAGATTTTTTAATTCTACCAAACAGTTTGTCATTCCTTTCCAGTTATTTTTTGAAGTCAATGGTAATTCTTGACGGTATCTATTTTTACTGAGTTCTACAGTATCCAAGTATAAACCCATAAACTGACCTCTTTTTTGATCCCAAATTATAGTTGCTGTTGTTGAAGCATCTCCACTAAATACAACGCGAACAAAGCGTGTTTTACCGAATGAATGAAAGGCAATAAAGCAAATTAGATAAAAACAAATGGTTCTCATGATGTAAAAATACACTTTTATAATGTTGACTAGAAATTAGAGCATAAAAAAAGGCTGTCATACGACAGCCTTTTATGGAAGTTTAAATTTACTTTTTGAATAATTTCATATCTGGTTTTCCATTGACTTCTACTTTCACTACTTTACCGGAAAGAATCATTGGCCCCATATTCATGGATAAACTGTGCGGAAATAAAAGACCATTTACTTCTTTATAATCACCAAAAACCTGAGTTGATTCATTTGTTTTGTCACCTTCTTTGGTTATGGTTAAACTCTTTTCTTTTAAAAAGTTTTTTCGATTAAAATAGTCGTAACTTTCGGTTTCGCCGTCCACAATCTTCACTACATAATATTCTGTATCGTTTTCATTTTGAATACCTTCAAGTGAGTAATTTGTGCTATTCGTAGCGTAATTTAATTCCTGAAATAAACCTGCTTCCTTTTGCTTTTTAGCAATTTCTTCTGCTGTCATATCTTTCTTACCTGCCATTGGAGCACTTGTATATCCCGTTTTTCCATCAAAATAGCTTAATGGCATCATGTTGCCCTGAAATTCTAAGGCTGTTGCCTCTGTTGCAGGAGCAAGATAATAATTGAAAAATTTTAAGGTCATAGGCATTTGTGCTCCCGACATTTCAGAAACACGTTCAACTGATTTTACTTTTTTCAATTTCTTCGTTAACTCCTTCATAGAGCTTGATTTCGTTACGGCCAAAAGGTAATTCGTAATGAGTTGCTCTTTTGATATGTCAGCCTTGACTATTTCTTTAAACGGATTTCCGAATTCGTCCAAAATTGTAACTTTGCCATCACTATCGAACTTCTTTAGTTTATCCAAAATTTCCTCATTTCCAACCACAATTATATTACAGTTTGTTGAAGTGAAATATGATTTAGCCATATTTAAAATATCATCTTTGTTTACTGCTTCCAAGCGCTGTAAATAATTTTGATAATAATCTTTTGGTAATTTATATTTGATGGTATTTAACGCAAAACGTGCGATAGTTGAAGGACTCTCTAAGGAGCGAGCAAAACCTCCGGCTTGAGAAGATTTCGTTAGGTTTATTTCGTCGTCTTTTACTAATTCAGTGGTTATCAATTCGAATTCTTTGAGAATTTGAGTTATCGCTGAATCTGTTACTGCATTTCTAAAGTTACCCCCTGCAGACATCCATGAGCCATTTTCTGTAATATTCATGGCAGAATAACATCCATAAGTATAAGCTTTATCCTCGCGAAGGTTTTGCATTAAACGCGTACCAAATCCACCGCCTCCCAGAATGCCATTGAGAACAGTTGAAGGCAATTGATTCACATCTCCTGTTTTCATTTTGATTGGAAAAGTAATGTAAACAACACTTTGAACAGCTCCACGCTTTTTAACAAATGTTACTTGATTTCCTTTGGGTTGAGTTGCTTCAGGCAAGGATGCGACGTATTTTTTACCACCTTTCCATTCACCGAAATATTTAGCAACCATCTCTTCTGTTTGCTTTCTTGTAATATCACCTACTACCACTAAATATGCTCCATCTGGAGTAAAGATTGATTTGTAGTAGTTAATTACATCCTGGCGGGTAATGTTTTTTAAAGTTGTTTCATTCATTACATCACTGAACGGATGACCTGGAAAATTAACTTTTACCATTGCATTTTGAGCCATTGTTCCGGCATCTGATTTTGCAGATAACAAACCGTCTTCGTTTTGCTTGCGAATTCGATCAAATTCACTTTCAGGAAAATTCGCATTCAGAAGGACATCGTTCAAAAGACTCAATCCTTTGTCCATATGTTTTGTCAAACATGACATTGAAATGGAATTTTTGTCTGCAGAAAGTGAAGCCCCGATAAAATCAATTTCCTTATCTAATTGGTCTTTTGATCGGTTTGTAGTTCCTGACATAATTAAAGAGCCCGCCATATCTGAAAGGCCAGCTTTGTCTCCCTCATTTCTTGGATCTGAGCCCATGCTTAAATCAAATGATACCCTTGGAAGTTTGTGATTTTCCGATAATATCACAGTAATTCCATTTGCAGTGGTAAAAACTTCTGAGTCTTTAATCTCTATTTTCTTGGCTTGAGCAGGTGCAGGACGAACAGATCGGTCAACTTGACCAAAAGTAGTCGCAGTAAGGAAACAAGCACTAATGATAACTATATTTTTCATACTATTTCGTTTTATTTCGCTTTAGGTACATAGTGAAGTATGACGCGAGCATCTTGCGTTAGGTATTTGTTCGCAACACGTTGGATATCTTCTCTGGTTACTTTCATGTAATTGTCCATTAGAGAATTTACTCGGTTCGCATTTCCAAAATACACATGGTTGTCAGCTAAATTTTCAGCTATTCCAGCAATACTTGCATTTGCTGTCACAAGGTTGTTTTCAAATTTGTTTCTAATTTTTTGAAATTCTTCCTCAGAAATTAATTCCTTTTTAATAGTTTCAATTTGACCATCGAATTCTTTTTGAATATCATCCAAAGAAACATCCTTCGACGCAATAGCAGCAAAGATTCCTATACCAGCATCTTCCAATCCATAATTAAAAGAGAAGGCAAAAGATGCCATTCTTTTCTTCTCAACAATTGTTTTATTGATTCGGGAACTGCTTCCGCCAGAAAGTACTTCATTCATCATTTCCAATGCATAAGCATCCGGGTGCGTTTGTTCTGGAAATTTATATCCCATGAAAATACCAGGTAATTCAATGTTATCCTCGATTACATCTTTCGTGACACCTTTTAAAACAGAATTATCTTTTGTGGTGCGTTTGATAACGATTTGTTTTGCCGTGTAATTGGCAATTAACTTCTTTGCCTCAGGATCAGACGATTTCAAAAAATCTTTGGCATTGAATTTTGTTTTCGAAACACCATATCTTTTAACAAAAGGTTCCTCTTCTAAATTGATAAAATCTCTATACAAATTAATAGCCTCACCTTTAGGCATGGACGCGAAATATTTGTCAATCCATTTTTTTGTTTGCTCGATATTTAAATCACCCGCAATTGATAATGTAGCATTACTAGGCACATAATAATTCTTGTAGAAATTCACATAATCCTCTTCCTGTGCTGCATCCAAATGCTCCATGCTTCCAATTGGTGCCCAATTGTATGGGTGTGATGGGAAAACGCGTTTGAACATTTCAGTGAAAAAGGAACCGTATGGCTGATTGTCGACACGTTGTCTTTTTTCCTCTTTAACAACACTTCTTTGTGTTTCGATACCTTTAATGTCAACTTTCGCATGAAGCATTCGCTCACTTTCGAGCCATAAACCGAGTTCCAATTGATTGGATGGTAAAATCTCATAGTAGTAAGTTCTGTCTTGTGAAGTGTTCGCGTTTAAGGTTCCACCATTTTTTTCTACTAATTCACTGTATTCTCCTCTGCCAATATTTGCGGAGCCTTCAAATAAAAGGTGTTCAAAAAAGTGTGCAAATCCCGTTCTTTCTGGAATTTCATTTTTTGATCCCACGTGATACAAAACTGAAACAGCTACAATCGGCGTAGCGTGCTCTTCATGCAGAATGACATGTATTCCGTTCGGTAAATCGTACTCAACATATTTGATTTTTTGTTGTGCAGTGGACCATGCCGAAACTGATAATACCATTCCAAATAATACTATTTTTCTCATAAATTTAATTTGGATGGCTAAAATAGACTAAAAATTGCAAATAAAGCTGATCTATCTGCGTTAATACACTACTTTTCCTTTTGGTCTAAAAATTGGTTACCTTTGAATTCAATGAAAATAAAAATAGCACTCGTTTTTCTCGGTTTTTATTTAAATAGCCATGCTCAAGGAATTGTACCATTCATGGATTTTAATAATTTTTTAGCAAGCTACGAAAATGGGTTCTTTCGGCAAATTGAAATTCAGCCAATATCTAATCTAAAAACTGGAGATGAGCTCGCGGCCTACCTGGATATAAGAGGAAATTTAAGGCTTTACGACGGAAAGGAAAGACGAGATATTACCTTATTAAATGCTGAATATGAAATTTCCGATCACATTTTAGCCTATAAAATTGCAGGTAGCTTGAAAGCTTGGGAATCGGGAAAAAATTACAACTTAACTAGTTTCGCTTCCGATTACGCAGTGAAAGATTCGCTGGTGGTGTTTTTAGATGGACGTACCCGATCTACGAATGTTTTTTGGAACAAACAAACCATTATGCTAGCTAATATTTTTGACAAATTGGAGATGCCAAAATTTATAGGTGATAATCTTGTGATTTACAAAGATGCTAGTCAAACGTTCAATGCATTTTGGAAAGGTAAAAACTATGAAATCGGTTTGTTCAATCAAGAATTTAAAGGATTTCCAGGAACTGATGCAAATGGTCAGATTACATTCAGTGTAGGGTGTGATGTTTTTTGCTTCAATGACCCTTTTACCCAATCTTTTGTTGTTTTTGAGGATGGAGAAATGAAAGATGTAGAATCATTACCTGTTCAGAAGTTCATGGCTGCTCGAGGATTTGTAGTTTACGAAGATATCAACGGGAATTTATGGCACTACAGAAAAGGTGTTAAAACTGCACTTAGTAATTTTGGTAGTTCTAAGTGGATGGCGAAAGACGATCTTGTGATGTGGATGGAAAATTCTTATTTGTTTGTGTTTGCAAATGAAACGAAAA
>DORI01000083.1 GCA_003512365.1 Crocinitomicaceae bacterium
CTTCGATCAACTCACAGATAAAACTATCCGTATTTTAATTCCTGGTTGCGGCAATGCCTACGAGGCAGAATATCTTTGGAATATTGGCTTCAGCAATGTTTACGTCGTTGACTTAAGTGAAATACCGTTGAAACAACTCAAGAATAGAAATCCTAAAATTGAGGATTGCTATTTTGTACATGCTGATTTCTTTAATTTAAACGAAAGTTTCGATTTAATTGTCGAACAGACTTTTTTCTGCGCTATCTCGCCTAACCTTAGAGCAAAGTACGCTCAAAAGAGTTCAGAATTACTAGTCAACGAAGGTAAGCTTGTCGGTGTTCTATTTAACAGAGAATTCTCAGGTGGACCGCCATTTGGAGGAGATATTGAAGAATATGAAACTTATTTTTCTGAGCATTTTAATGAAATCTCTTTTGCTTCCTGTTATAATTCTATTAAACCAAGACAAGGCTCTGAGTTATTCATGATTTGTAAAAAATGAATTAACTTCGTTAAAAACTAAGCCTTTGGCAAAGAAAACTAGCACTCAGAATTTAAAAAATCAACAGCAAAACACATTAAATATTGGGGTTGAAAGTCCTTTCTTTTCCATTAAAAACATGTGGTGGATTTGTTTTTTATTGGCTTTCCTATTTTATGGCAACTCCATAAAAAATGGTTATTCCATGGATGATGAATACGTAACAACTACGTTGAATCAAAAAAATGAACTCACTGAAAAAGGAATTTGGGGCTTCGGAAAAATCTTTACGAGTCACTCCTTTATCGATGGAAAGCAAAATTACGAATACCGACCTGTTTCTATTTATACTTTCGCTGTAGAGTGGTCCTTATTTAAAAACAGTGAAAACCGAGTACATTATTCGCATGCCATCAATGTAATTCTGTATGCGCTCGTTGGTGTTTTTCTTTTCCAATTACTTCAGGTTTTATTTCAAGGTAAGGCCTCTACACTTTCGGCAGTTATTACGATACTTTTCATGATTCATCCTATTCATTCCGAAGTGGTTAACAGTATTAAAAACCGAGATGAATTACTAAGTCTATTATTTGCTTTATTGGCGGCAATTCAAACTTTCAAATGGTTAGACCATAAGAAAAGCTGGAGAATAGGATCGATTGCTTTGTTTATTCTACTATCCTTGCTAAGTAAAAAATCCAATTTACCATTTATTGTGAGCATTCCGCTGATGATTTATTTTTTTCGAGACGTCAAATTGAAGACTATAGGAATGACTTTTCTCCTATTATTTTCTATGAAGATTGGCTTCAACGTGTTCAAAAATCATTTCATGGGGCTAAAAGAAACTACCAATAGAAACTTCTCATATTTTGAAAATCCATTATTCGAAATGGACTTTATCGATCGTATTCCCATGTTTTTTTATTCGAATTGGTTGTACATACAGAAACTACTTTTACCTTATCCCTTAGCTTTTTATTACGGTTTTGATGCAATTCAGTTAGTAGGCTTTGGTGATTGGCAATTTTATTTAGGATTAATCGTAATGTTAGTTGCGTTGTTTTATGCGATTAAAGGACTTAGAAATAAATCATTAATCTCATTTGGAATTTTATTTTTCTTTCTGGCAATTGGTGGGGCTGCAAATTTATTATCCCCAATGGTAGGAATTATCGCGGAACGATTTGCTTTTTCAGCGTCAATTGGTTTTTGTATTGTATTGGCCTATTTATTTTCTCAATGGAAAAAAGATGAGTTTCTTTCTGGAAGATTATCAAGTCAACTAATAATTCCTTTGGTAATCGTTATACTTCCAAGTTTAGTGTATTCTATTAATAGAAATAGTGTCTGGCATTCAAAAAAATCTTTGTATTTAAATGATATTAAACATGTTCCTAATTCAGTTAAAGCTAATTCACTTTTAGGATCTGAGTACCAGCTCGAGGTAATGGAAATTCAAAAGAATGGAAATGCAACCTTTGAGGTACTGATGGAAAAAGTTGATTCTGCATTGATGATGTATGAAAAGTCACTTTTACTTTATGGGGATTACGAATCTAATTTGAATAACCGAGGTGTCTTACTTTACACCTTTTACTACGATTATGAAAAGGCCTTAAGTTTATTCAAACATTCCATCAAGGTAAACCCATCCTACAAAGAAGGTATGTTAAACTGTGCCAACAGTTATGCAAAATTAGCGGAAGGATTTTTAGAATTAGAGAAGCTTAACAACTCGGTTGACACTAACGAATCCTCAATTAAAACCACTGATAAACAAGTTTTGGCCATTTATTTAAAAAATGAATTATTTAAAACAATAGCCATAACCAAGCAATTTGACCTAAATATTCGCGATTTCGCAAAGAAATTTTCGAAAGATCAATTGGCATTTCAAATTAATGCGAATGCTCAAAACTTAGGAAACCTGTCGGAATCACTAAGGAAAAATTCATTCGCTTCTAAAATGAGTGATAATGTCAACCAATTTATACAATCAAATCCTCAAGGTATACTAAATGGTATTTTACAATATAATTCCCAAATATTCAATCAAATTCTAATTGAAAATAACCTGACTAAGGCTGCCATATCTCCTTCAGTTTCCAAGCTTAAAAATCAGTACATTGATTCCGCCAAAATCTATTTTAAAAAGACCCATGAACTTTCTCGAAACGATAAGAACATCTTCCTAATTGAGGAAAAATTCGCTATCCAACTCAACGATTATAAATGGTTAATATCCATTGAAGAAAAATTTATTAAAGAATTTCCTAAACAGCGACACGGACCGCAGTATGTTCAAATGGGGAATGGTTATTTAAATCTGAATCAACCAGAAAAAGCCAAAACATTTTTTCAAAAAGGTGCTCAA
>DORI01000271.1 GCA_003512365.1 Crocinitomicaceae bacterium
GATATCATACCGGTATGATATCGTCTTCACATAAATCAGAATGTACGATAATATCAGCGGGTTTTCGAAATTTGGAATAATCCAAAATTGCTTTACCGACAGGATCTGCTTTTAATTTGTTCATCAATAATACTCTTCATTGTAATCCGCGAGGTCATCATCGGAGTAGTCATCGTCAAAGTCGTTTAAGCCAAGTTCGTCCTCGTCTTCATAGTCTGTTACCCCTGCATCTTCACTCGAAAACATACTTTCATCCAACATTTCCTTGGTACTTTCAATTGGAGGGGTGCCTACAGCTAAAATGATTTCGGGAGATTCTGGTTCAATTCTATCGAATCCAATCAATTCTACCAAAAATATCCACATTTTCATAAAATCATAAACAAGTATGAACTTCTGATCTGGTTCCTCAATGAAATCCTTTATTATGGCATTTCTCATTACATCGGGAAGAGCATCGATACTGTCGTCGTCGTAAGACATATCCATAAGGCTAATTTCATGACCTTTGTCCCAACTATCATTGGAGACATAAAATGATGCCATTTGATCACCCTTAAAATTAAACGCTTTTACAATGGATTGAAAAAGTGACTCAAAATTATCGGTGTCACGAATTAATATGTCTCGAAAAATCTCTTCGTTTTTATCGGTGTCAAGAAGTACTCTGAATTTAAGGCCTGGCATATGCACGTTGGATCTTAATGTAAATATACAAACTAATTTTAGATCGGAGGTAATTCTATTGCCTTTAATCCATGTTGTTCACCTAATTTCAACATGAGCGCTAACGCTTCTTCAAAATTATTAGCAATTTCACCTTCAAGTATCGCTTCTTTGATATTATTTTTAATGGCACCAATTTCAGCGCATGGGCCAATACTGTATGTCTTCATTATGTATTCACCACTAATTGGAGGTTGGAAATTTCGAATTTTATCTTTTTCCTCAACAGCTTTTAATTTTTGTGAAACAAGTTGAAAATTTTCTCGATATTTTTTAACCTTGAACTCGTTTTTTGATGTAATATCTGCATTGCACAAGAGCATTAAATCCTCAATATCATCTCCAGCTTCATGTAACAATCGGCGAATCGCTGAGTCAGTTACAGAACCTTTTACCAAGGCAATAGGTCGTAAATGCAGTCGCACTAGTTTCTGGACATATTTCATTTTATTGTCGAGGGGTAATTTCATAGCTTTAAAAATACGAGGGACCATTCTAGCTCCAAGCTCTTCATGCCCATGAAAAGTCCATCCGATTATAGGGTCAAAGCGTTTAGTTGGTGGTTTGGCAATATCGTGTAAAATTGCACCCCATCTCAGCCAAAGAGAATCGCTATTCAAACTTAAATTATCTAGAACTTGTAAGGTGTGAATGAAATTGTCCTTGTGACTTTTACCATTAATTGATTCAATACCACATAGATTTTCCATTTCAGGGAAAATTAGAGGTAATAGATGGGTACTCTTTAATAATTTGAATGCGCGAGAAGGGGTTTCTGTTAAAATCATTTTATTCAATTCCTCTGAAATCCGTTCCTTTGATACAATTGAAATCCTTTCACAGTTTTCTTTAATGGCCTCTAAACATGAAATTTCAATTGAAAAATTAAGACGAGTAGCGAAACGTATGGCTCTTAGCATGCGCAGAGGATCATCACTAAAAGTTGTTTTCGGATCTGTTGGTGTTTTAATTATTCCTTTTTCAAGATCAAGTAATCCGTTAAATGGATCTATGAGTTCACCAAAATTACTTTTACTTAAATCAAAGGCGAGCGCATTTATGGTAAAATCGCGGCGTAGTTGGTCGTCGCTTAAGGAACCGAGTTCAGTACTCGGGTTTCGGGATTCACTGCGATACGATTCTTTTCGTGCACCAACAAATTCTATATCTAAGTCTTTGTATTTAAAATGTGCAGTACCGTAATTTTTAAAGATTGTAATTTTTTTTACCCGAAGTATTTCAGCAACCCGTTTGGCAAAAGCTGTACCATCGCCAACAGTTACAACATCAATATCTTTTGAAGGAATTTCTAAAATGAGATCACGTACATATCCTCCGATTACGAATGCTGGCTGGTTGGTTTCTTCAATTACTTGAGAAATAACCTTAAAAACAGGATGTTTCAACTTACTTGAAAACGAATTTGACATCCCACAAAATTAATTATTAATACGGCTAATGACTAAATATCGTCATCATCTTCGTCGTCAAAGAAATCTTCTTCTTCTTTTTTGCGATAGGAGAAAAGATCTGGATCTAAATCTTCATCCTCCTCCTCGTAGAATTTATTGTATTTATTAGCCTTTTTACTTTGAGCATCTACTTTCAGTTTTTTGGCTCTTATTTCTGCGTCTAATTCTGCTTTCGTTTTTTCTTTCCCTTTCTTACGCTGATCTGTTTTAAAAGTATCAGGAGGAAAAACATCCGGCGTTACAGGTGGAGGCGTATATTCTGTTTTAGGTCTCGAATATTCTTCTTTTCTGTTCGAGGTGTTATTGTTGCCACTGTAATTCGGTTTCGATGTATTGGTTTGTCCTTTATTGGCTGATCTATCTTCTGCTTGCTTTACGGCTATCGGTCTTCCGTTTACATGAAAGCCATCAAGTGCTCGAATTGCTGATTGAGCCTCGATTTCATCAGGCATTTCAACAAATCCAAATCCTCTTGATTTCCCTGTTTCTCTGTCAACTGCAACACTGGCTTTAGCTACTTTTCCATGTTGCTCGAATAGCGACTTTAATTGCTCATTCGTAACGCCAAAATCCAACTTGGCAACAAAAATACTGGTCATAAATGGTTAAAACGTTGTAATTTATAGGTTTATAAAACCGTTATTAGAGTCGAAATTAGAATAAAATTTTTGATTATTCAATAAGCTAAAAAAAAAATAAAGAAAAAAAATACAATAATTTATGCTTACTAAGTAATTATTAGTCTTGTAATCAATCAGATTTAAGCCTTTTTGTGATAATATTAAAGTCAGGTGTAATTAAATTGATTTTTCAATTATTTAAAATAGCAGTAACTTTCCAACTCAAATCAAATGGAATATACTGAAATTATAGCAACGAATACCACCCCGCTGATACTCTTAAATCATCAAGGTACAATTGAAATTATTGGAAAATGTATTCCAGAAAACAGTGCTGAATTTTGGGGTAGAGTTCAAGAATGGTTCTTTGGCTACATGAAAAATCCGGCTAGTCATACTACAATAATTATTCAAATAGACTATCTTAACACTTCATCTAGCAAGGAACTTCTTCATCTTTTGTACAATTTAAACGAAATGGTTCAACAAGGAAAAACGGCAGAAGTGAAGTGGTATTATTACGCAGAGGATGCGGACATGAAAGAAGTTGGTAAAGATTATGCTCACATGTTGAAGGTACCTTTTGAAATTTCAGAAATTAAGTTAGAGCACATCATTTAACTTAGTGAGAATTCTTATTTTTGTAACATGCGTTTGATAAAACAA